>CAJWSH010000114.1 GCA_913046255.1 uncultured Dehalococcoidales bacterium | reverse complement strand
GTAACCCCAGAACTGGACGAGGGGCCAGTGGCAACCTACTGCACCTTTCCGATTAAGGGTGAACCCTTTGACCGCTACTGGCAAGCAGTAAGAGGTAAAACCGCAGCCGAGATTAAAAGAGAGGAAGGCGACGACAATTCCTTATTCAAGCTCATCAGAAAACAAGGCCTAACTCGGGAGTCTCCGTTGATAATTGCCACTCTTAAAGCCTTCAGCCAGGGTAAAGTCAAAGTAACTAATAGCAAAATTGTTGACAGACAAGGCAGATCGGTCAATGGCTACAATTTAACCAATGAGATAAACGATCTGATCAGGGAGGAGGCCGACAAGCTGGGGTAAGTTATAAAACCAGAATGGCAACCAGCTACGTCAGAATCGCTGATAAAGCGTATGCAGTTAAGCCTAGCGATATCAGATACAATCGGCGCTGGCGATGCCTTCGCCGCCAGTTCTATCTATGTACTACTTGAAGAACAAGAGCTTGAGAAGTATGGCCGACTAGGCGATATCGTCGCCCAATACCACCAGGAATTTTACCAAGCCCAATCGGATCTATTTCTTAGCAGCCTTGGTTTTCTTCCGCGGCTTAGGGGTATCTTCCTCTGGTTTACCCAAAATCTCGTCAACAATCCCATACTCTACCGCCTGCTTGGGGTCAAGATAGAAATCACGGTCGGTATCATGTATTATCTTTTCCAGCGGTTGCCCGGTATGTCCCACCAAGATGTTGCGAAGTATGTCCTGAAGCCTCATAATTTCGCGGGCAGCGATTTCAATATCAGCGGCTTGCCCATGAGCGCCACCAGCCGCCTGGTGCAGGTGGATTGTAGCATTAGGTAGGGCATAACGCTTACCCTTAGCCCCGGAGCAAAGGAGAACCGTCCCCATGCTGGCGGCCATACCAACGCAGATGGTGGACACATCGGGGCGTATCAACTGCATCGTATCGTAGATGGCAAGCCCTGAGGCAATAACACCACCAGGACAGTTAACGTAAAGTTGGATATCTTTATCCGGGTCCTCCCTCTCCAGATAGAGAAGCTGAGCAATTACAACATTAGCCACTTGGTCATTAATTGGCATACCCAACATGACAATACGCTCTTTTAAGAGCAATGAGTATATATCAAAAGCTCTCTCTCCCCTGGCGCTGCTCTCAATCACCATTGGAATAACATTCATCGGATGATTATTCATTTCGCCTCCTTTTTTCCTTTCTTGATTTTCTTTTTTGAATCCTTAGCTATTTCAACCAGCCGCTGGATGGTTTTTTGTGTCTTCAGAAGTTGTCTTACCTGCTCACGAGGCTGTGGACTATTTAGAAACTTCTGTTGCTCCTCTTTTTTCTGACCAGCATTTTCTGTCATCTGCCCAATTTCGGCAACAAGCTCAGCCTCGCCAACCTCAATCTTCTCTGCTTTAACTACCTCGCCCAGCACCAGAGACTTAGTAACCCGCTGAGTGGCATATGGTCGAAACTTTTCCTGCAGCTCTGCCTCCGTTGTCTTTTTGAGCCTTTCAAGATATTCCTCCCGGCTTCTGGCTGCCGTCTGCCAATGCCGTAACTCTTGGCTAATCATTCGGTCAACTTCCATATCCACTAGAATCGGAGGGAAGTCCACCTCACTCTGGTAAACAACAGCATCAATTACCCGTTCCTCATACTCAAGCCTAGCCTCATCCTCAGTGCTCTTTTTCAAGTCGGCAGTGATTTGCCCTCTAAGTGAGTCTAAAGTTCCAATGTCAGGAGCAGCTCCTTTAGCCAAATCATCGTTAATTTCCGGTAGTCTCTCTTCCTTAATCTCCATAACTTTCACCTTGAACAAGGCTTCTTTCCCAGCCACTAGATCAGCCGGATAATCCTCAGGTATCTTAAGCTTAAACTCTTTCTTCTCATCCCTTTTCATCCCCAGTAACTGCTCGGCAAACCCTGGCACAGGTAAGGGTGAGTCAGGAAGGACCTGATACTGTGCTCCATCCTCATTTATGAAAGGCTTACCTCCGATACTGCTTGAAATATCAAAACCAACCACATCTTTCACCATTACAGGACGCTCCACAGGCTCAAATGTAGCGTGCCGGTGGCGTAGCTCTTCTATTACAGCATCAACCTCGTTGTTACTTAATTTCACCTGCTTT
>CAJWSH010000113.1 GCA_913046255.1 uncultured Dehalococcoidales bacterium | reverse complement strand
AGCCCTATCGCCGCACCTTCATTTTGAACTGTGCCTATTAAATCTCTAACTATGGTCGGATTTATATTTTCTCCACCTTTTATTTGAACTACTATCGTTTGTGTTTTTTTATCTTTGTCCACGAACCCAAATATGCCATCTACGCCGTTGTCATGCTCTCGCGGCGCAGCTCCCACAAGCGTTAAAGCCCATGTCTCAAACTCTTTCTTACTCATATCGGCTAGTGCCTTTGCCGAACGCATATCAACGGGGCGACCACGCACTTCATATCTACTCGCCACTCTTTCCTTAAAAGCGGATAAAAGCCTCTTCTCTACTAAATCAATAGCAAGCCAAGTAACATCTATTCCTAACCACTTGCGATTAAGTGATTGGGCAGCTACTGTGGCTGTGCCGCAGCCGCAAAATGGGTCAAGTATTACATCGCCTTCCTTTGAACTTGCCTCAATAATGCGATTCAATAAGGCTAGTGGCTTTTGTGTAGGATAGCCCAAATACTCAGATGGAGCGTACATCATGTCTGGTATATCTTTCCATACATTGCCGATTAAGTCCTTGACAATAAGGTGTCCTGATACTACGGGAATGAAATATTTTATTCTGATGCTGCCCGTTCGTGTTTTATGAATTCTTCCCTCAGCCTCTAACTGCTTAACACTTACATCTGTATAATCACCGCGAGGGGATGTTTTAAACCATCTTCCCTCTTCATCTTTGTTGAAGCTATATTCGGATGCTTGCTCCAGTGGGATGTGCATTTCGCAACAAGCTAAGGCTAGGTCATGCCACCATCTCAACGACCCTTGACCTTTACAGCCATGTGACCCCCGGACTTCAAGAAGCTGCCGCTGCGGGCTTTGACAAGATGGTGTTATCCAAGCGTGAAAAAGAGGCTGTCCAAAATGATTATTAGCAAAATCCAGTTATGTCTACTTGCGGAAGGTCTTATAATGGCAACTTTAGCTTCAAAAAGTGGTACCCCTGGGGCGACTCGAACGCCCGACACACGGTTTAGGAAACCGTTGCTCTATCCATCTGAGCTACAGGGGCATGAGCCGGGGTTACCACCGGTAGG
This sequence comes from uncultured Dehalococcoidales bacterium, assembly GCA_913046255.1. Classification (GTDB taxonomy): domain Bacteria; phylum Chloroflexota; class Dehalococcoidia; order Dehalococcoidales; family ARS1013; genus ARS1013. Next base: position 1,180 of record CAJWSH010000113.1, on the reverse strand, counting down.
ATTTTTAAACCGGCCCTTAATTTTAATATTTGGCCTCATCTTCAGCCAAAGTAATTGTAACAACAAAGCGTATCAGGTGCAACTTGGAGATAAGAGAGCAGAAACAGTCCAGATACACTGGCGTCAGATAAGCGATAGTCGGTCAGAATATGTTATGATACTGGTTGAAGTTAAACGACGGGAAACACCGGGACAGCAGATTGGGAAAAGAGCTTCCGCTGATAATGAAAACCAGGCTAGTCGAAGCTGGGGCTCTTTAGGCTAAGTCTTGGAGGAGTTGTATGGCTAAGAAACTTGGGAAAATAGAAAAGCCTTCGGCTGAGGAGTTTAAGAAAGGGAGAAAACTATATTTTGTTCCCCTCCTTTACTGTGGAAAAGAGGCTCCGACTGAGTATCAAGAAAAGTTTAATAAATATTGGGGACAGGTTGAAAATCAAGTGAGTGAGCTGAAACTAAAGCTGGGGAAGGTTAATAAAATATACCACGAATTAGTGCCGGTGGGTGGTGAGGACGGAATCAAGGTAATAAAAGAGCTGAATAACAAAAGCTATCAGATTATCAAAGACGGATTGGACAAAGGTGCCCAACTCGAAGCTACTGAAGACAGCAATTTGCTAACGGAATTCATGGACTGGAGTAAATGCCTAGTCGTGGGTCTGCAAAATCGAAAGGTATTCACCACGGTATATGAATCCTATACAGAAGCCAGTAAAAATAGGAATGAACATATCGCCAGGCAGATAGATGAAACGCTCAAGGCAGATGAAATTGGGGTGTTGTTTATGGGAGAAGGGCACCAGGTTCAATTTCCGTCAGATATACAGGTGTTTTATGTTGCCCCTCCGGCTTTAGATGAGATTAAGCGCTGGCTTAGAGACCGTGAGACTAAACCGCAAGCAGACTAATATGTGTCTCTTTTTAGTTGACCACATGTTCGGGTGAAATCATTCTAAGCTTTATAGCTGACAAGAGGTCAGTACCGCCAACTAACACTTGCGCTTCGCTACCATGTTCCTTAAGGGCAGATGCCGCCGCCACCGTTTTAAGAGAGAGATAGGTGAATTCCTTAAGCCTCATGGGCATTGTTTATGAAGGTAACTATTTACCACCCTTTTTTAGAACTGCCAAAACCGCGGGGGCAGGTCAATTAAAGGTAACAATTTAGCGGTTTGTGTCTTGC
>CAJWSH010000112.1 GCA_913046255.1 uncultured Dehalococcoidales bacterium | reverse complement strand
CTGGTTTTGTCAAGTAGCTCTCGCCCGCAATAAGGGCAGAAAGTCAATCCTTCAGCCTCCTTACTAATTGACAATAAGTTCTGGCCACAATATGGGCAAAAAGCCAGACCTGCAGAAAAGTGAAATTCATCAATATTCCGACTACAATTGGGACACTGCACTTTTCTATAGCCTCTTTCTCATGATAATCAGCTAGCTTTTTAAGGCAGGTAATTATAACACGCAATTGGGCTAATTAAAACTCATTTTGCCATTTATTGGACAGCACTAAATTTAAGGACTATAATTTCTAGATAGCTATGAGTATTCAGCCTGAACCTAAGGTTCTTTTCGGTTGTAAGGAGATAGAAACTGCTGTCAGCCGGCTGGCGGCAGAAATCAGAGGCGATTATCATGATAAGCATCCCGTTCTAATAGGTGTCCTTAAAGGCGCCTTTGTCTTTCTGGCTGATCTCGTGCGGCTGCTTGATTTTCCCTTGGAAGTGGAGTTTATCATGCTCGCCAGTTATGGCAAAGGCCAAGCAAGCTCTGGTAACGTAAAGGTAATACAGGAGCTTGGTTCTAACATTTTAGGTCGACATGTACTTATTATTGAAGATATTGTGGACAGCGGTCTAACGACTACTTTTCTGCTTGATTATCTGTGGAAGAAGAAGCCAACCTCATTAAAGCTTTGTGCCATGCTTGATAAACCATCCCGTCGGCGGACTCCGGTAAATATCGACTATCTGGGTTTTACCATCTCCGATAAGTTCATAGTTGGCTACGGCATTGATTGGGGCGAGAAGTTTCGTAATCTTCCTAATATATGTTTTGTGGAGGCTGAAGACTAGTGTCATCTAAATTGGCTAGCTTAATTAAAGTTGCCAGAGGGGAGTCTGCCGCAGACTTGGTACTGGCTAACGTAAGAGTAATAAATGTTTTCACCGGCGAGATAGAAGCGGGTAATGTGGCTATTTATGACGGCAAGATTGCCGGCGTTGGCGACTACCACCAAGCTAAACAGATAATAGATCTAAAAGGAAAATATCTGGCTCCTAGTTTTATCAATGGTCATACTCACATAGAAAGTTCCATGCTTGATATTGACCAGTACGCTCGAATGGTAGTACCGCGAGGCACTCTGGCAGTTGTTACCGATCTTCATGAGCTGGCCAATGTCTCGGGGCTTACAGGTATTAGATATATTTTAGACTCTGCTCGTCGTTTGCCTTTAAACCTCTTCTTGATGGCTCCATCCTGTGTGCCGGCGACTCATCTTGAGACATCAGGGGCTTTTCTTGATAGTGAGGTCCTGCGTCGGATTCTCCGGTGGCGGGGAGTTATTGGATTGGGAGAGGTGATGAATTTTCCCGGTGTCATCAGCAGTGAAAATAACCTACTGGCCAAGATTAGCTTGTCTAAGGGTAGGGTAGTTGATGGTCATGCCCCAGGTCTTAGTGGCAAAGACCTTACTGCTTATATTGCCGCCGGTATTTACTCTGATCATGAATCGGTCTCTCTTAAAGAAGCCAAAGAGAAATTAAGGCAAGGCATGTACTTGATGATTAGAGAAGGCTCGTCAGAGAAAAATCTAGACAGCTTGTTGCCTTTGGTTACCGATAAGACCTATAAAAGGTGTTTTTTTGTTGTTGATGACCGTAGTTGTCGTGATCTCCTCAGGGATGGTGATATTGACGCTGTGGTACGAAAGGCGATTAGCCGTGGGCTTGAGCCGGTGCGGGCCGTTACCTTGGCGACTTTAAATACTGCTGAGTATTTTGGACTCAAAAATCTTGGGGCTATAGCCCCTGGCTATATGGCTAATCTAATTGTAATTAGTGAATTATCCAGTCTTAAGATAGATATGGTCTTTCATCGGGGTCGCTTAGTAGCTAAGCAAGGAGAGCCGCTATTTTCACCCAACAAGCTTGGTAGTAAACGTCTACTAAATACAGTTCATATTAAACCGTTCACCGTTGAGGCCTTGCGTCTTATGGCTCTAACAGAAAATAGGCTGGTTATTGAGGTTGTCCCGGACCAGATAATTACTAAGAAGAGGCTGGAAAAGGTCAAGATTATAAATGGTGTTATTCAAACTGATACCAGCCGTGACATTTTGAAGCTGGTGGTGGCGGAAAGACACCGTGCTTCCGGGAATATTGGCCTGGGGTTGGTTATGGGATTTGGTCTGAAATATGGAGCTTTGGTATCCTCAATTTCCCATGACAGTCATAATATTATTGCTGTGGGTACAAATGATGAGGATATATTTAGAGGTATTAAAGAAATTGAGAAGCTCAAGGGTGGGCTGACGGTAGTTGCTGACGGGAAGATACTGGGCAGCCTGGCATTACCAGTTGGTGGACTGCTGTCTGATGAACCAGCAGAGATAGTGGCGAGTAAATTGGAGACATTAGAGGCTCTGGCCAAGAGTTTGGGGGTAAAACTACCGTCACCATTTGCTACTCTTTCCTTTCT
>CAJWSH010000111.1 GCA_913046255.1 uncultured Dehalococcoidales bacterium | reverse complement strand
CTTACATCAACTTTTTTCTGGCACCGCGCTTGGGAATATAGGTGCCGGCAAAATTGTCAAGGTCATCCCTAGCAATCAGCCAGGTATTGTGGAACTTTATCGCTGGCAAGTCCCCCTGCCGGCACAACCGCTTCACCGTCTCTGAATGAACTTTGAGACGACGACCAACCTCTATAACATTAAAATAACTATCCAATGGTGCCATGATATTTAAAACGATAAATATTACTTTAGCAAAGCAATAATAACGCAAAAAACTGCTTTTGTCAAACGCCAACGTAGAGGCCATCGCGAGATCTGAGAACTTGGCGGCTGAGACAGCCCTTGCGTTGGCCGAATGATGGGTAAGAGTGATGGTGTCGCTGATTACCAAAGCGGTGATATTGCGAGTGGAGAAAATTAGTGTTTGGACCTTATTAGCGGCGTCAGTTGCACCAATGTCTGCGCTAAAGGTATAGATGTTGCCCTTGGAGTCGAGTACACTGACTAAGCCGGTGAGAAAGTCCATTGCGAAGGTGACGATGGTGCTGTTGCTCGTCTCCATACCCGCTGCAGGTACGGTGATGGAGATGGATGTGCCCATACCCTTAATCTGGTTTGTCCCTATGTTCTTGACGGAGACGATATCCGTCTGCACTTGAAGACTAAAAACAACGTGGAAACAATAAAGAGCAAAGCCATCAGAGTCAGTACCACGGCGATATTTATTACCCAATGCCACCCCTGCTTCTCACCCATCTTCCCATAACTCCGGTAGCTTGGTTATTCTATCTGGATTTTGCCGGTTGTTACCTATAATTTTACTAAGTAATTCGCCAAATGGAAGATATCAATTTTACTTATTAACATCGGTCCTTAATAGCTAAAGCCGTCGGTTATGCAGCACACGCGTTCCCCCACTTCTCTTGACAGGGAAACCTAAGCTAGCGTAGAATGGTAACGTTCTGTCGGTCAATTCGGTTTTTGATGCCAAAATCAGGGTTCAGGAAGGAGCTGGTGTTAGTTGGCCAAAATAGCGGCTAAAGAAGGAGAAAGCTTTGAGAGCTTGCTCAAACGCTTCACCCGAAAGGTGCAACAGGACGGCATTGTATCTGAGGCACGCCGTCGGGGGCACTACCAGAAACCGACTACTAGGCGTCGGCGAAAGGAAATCGCCAGAAGACGCTCTGCGGCCAAATTAGCTAGAGCCGCCAGAAGATAGTAGCTAATTCTTCGTGTTATAGTCAAAATGGAAGCAGCTATAAAACAAAAGCTAACCGATGACCTCAAACAGGCAATGAGGAATGGGGATAGGGTGAAGACCTCAGTTATCCGCCTCTTAATGGCTGCCATTCAGAACGCTGAAATCGCCCGGCAAACTACACTCGGTGATCAAGAGCTCCTTGGTATCGTTGCCAAGGAAGTCAGACAGCGTAAAGAGAGTATTACCGCTTTTAACAAAGGAGACCGCGAGGACCTGGCAGCTCAAGAGGAGACTGAGATGGCTATCTTAAAAGAATACCTACCACAGCAGTTGAGCAGGGAGGAGATTATAGTCACCGCCCGTAATGTTATTTTAGCGGTGGGGGCCCAAGGACCTGGCGATAAAGGCAAAGTTATGCCCAAGCTTATCGCTGAGATGAAAGGCAGAGCCGACGGGCGAGAGATAAACACTGTGGTAACCGAGTTGCTCAGCTAGCCAGAAAATATAACCCCTTTAGGAAGCAAAAACCCTCTTAAACCTGACCCCAGGCTTCATCCCGCCCCATGAGCTTATTTCCAGCAGTTCTTGAGTAGCCGCCCGTCGATAGTTACTACCCTATCAGATACTTTCCTTAACTGCAGAGAGGTCCGCTCCTTCCCAAACAGGGCCACCTCTACATTCTTGCCATTATCCTTTACCGCCTGCAGAGCGCCGACATAATCAGTATCACCAGCCACCAGTACAGCCACATCATAATTGTTCTTAAAACTATGGGTTATCATATCGGTAGCCAGTTGAATATCAACCCCTTTTTCGTAGGGTGGCGAATGAGGCCAATTATGATAGACCAAACGCCCCAGGCGCAGCTCGGTATAAGGTATAGCAACAACACCAGCAAAGAACTTCTGCTGGTCCTTATAGCGCTCCGGCTCTTCCCTTAGCCCCACCTTGGCATTATAGTAATAGATTCTTACCAGTCGGCGCTTATCCAGGAGCTTTTTAGCGAATTTGCCTATATCTACATCAGTTCTTTTAAAAATGTTCTTAAGCGAATGGTATATATTGCTACCATCGATAAATATCATTACCCGATCTGACTTATCTGCCATATACCACCTCCTTTCTGTAATTATATTGCCCTCATTATATAGCTTCAGAGATAGAATTGCGAGAGCAACAATAGATATTTTTGGAGACATGCCTGGCTCAGGCTGGAGCAAGCATCAATACCAAGATCCTATTGAAGGAGTATTAGAGCATTAAAAGCGTCTCCGTGTATCCTGCCATGGTTTCGTCCTAGCAC
>CAJWSH010000110.1 GCA_913046255.1 uncultured Dehalococcoidales bacterium | reverse complement strand
GTACTACATTCTTGAGATGCTCACCAAGTTCCTTAATGAGACCAACATTCATCGCTCTGGCCGCCGCCGAAACCAGATATAAAGCCCGACAAGCGTCTTCGGGCCTACACCCGATTGACAGCTCGCTAATAGCCTCATCCATTGCCTGGAGGCCCAAATGAGTTTGATCACCCTTCTGAGCAAAATCATCCGTCCATCGAAAAAGTAGCGTCTTTAATGGTAATAATGATTTACCATAGCCAATCGCTGTCCAACCAGCCAAAGTGTTCACTATATCTCCAGCGTCAAGCGTTTTAGCACCAATGTGTTTTGCTTTGTTTTCTTCACCAGCGCAGAGCAGATTATAGAAAGGTTCAACCATCAAGGAATTGATTTTAGTAAAATTATTTTTCAATGAGAAGTCCTTTCTAACATATCTTTGATTATCAAAAAGGATGACCGCATCAGCTACTGAATAGGCAGACTTGAGAAATACAGCTGTGTTATAAAGTGCCCTTTCTTCCGTCTTCTTTTCATGCTCAAAGGGAAGGGCAGCCAGAACATAAACCGGTTTATCAAAGCGCTTCTTCAGCACCTTGACCATAACCGGTGTTGCTCCTGAGCCAGTACCACCAGCAGTCCCGGTCACCAGTAGAAAGGCATCCGCCTCAAAGAACTGTTTAGTGGTTCTCATGGCATCAATAACCTTATCAGTATCTTCCTTAGCTATCTCAGCACCAACCTCGCTTATCTTAGCCACGCCATGACCGTGAGTCCTGCCGGCACCAATGAGTATTCTATGCTGGTATTCAGCTTTTATAGTCTCTAGATCAGCTAGATCGGCCGAATCCGTATTGACGGCAAAGGCGTCAAGAACTATCTCAATACCACGATAGCGGCGTGCCCTTTTATTCAATCGGGCAAATTCATCGGCAATCCTGCCGCCACATTGTCCAAAACCAACAACTACCAGTTTCATACCTCGTCTCCTTGCCCTTTTTAGTCACAACTATACCATCACAGCCTGTCTAAATTTCATCACTAAATCACACCTAGCTACATACTTCCATTCCTCAAGCTCTAACCCGTATCTCTCCCCTAATGCGAGTAACTCACCAAAGGTGAGCAAGTTGATGTGGTCTAACCCATATGGTGCTAGCCTGTCGTAAAACAACTGTATTGCTCTCCACAGTATTTTCCCGTTATCAGGCGTGCTTATTATTACTTTACCATTACACCCGAGAACTCTCTTTATTTCACTCATCACCTTGTCGTTTTCTTTTATATGTTCTATCACTTCAAGACAGAATACCAAATCAAACCTATTATCTTCAAACCTTAAATCCCTCGCATCCATTACGAAAAATTGCTGAGATGTGGCTTTCCGTTTTATAAACTCTATTTTGTCAGGGTCTATATCAATACCAATGGCACTACTAAAATGAGTGATTAGTGGTGATGAGCCACAACCTATAACAAGCACAGCCTTGTCTGAATAGTCATTAACTAGAGCAAGCACCTTGTTGAGTAGCTGTTGCTTCCACCACCTCCGTAGCAGATTTAGACTGCTGAAAGCTTGCCATTCGTAATCGGCCTTAATCTTATTATTTCGCATGGTAGCCCTACTTGTCGCACCTTGGTTATAAGTCTAAGATTTGAAGTCTAGCCTTAAATTACCTCTTTGTCAACACAGCTGCCACTTGAAGATGTTGACAGAGAAACTATAAGAATGGTATCCTAACTTGCTTTTTGTATCTGAACCAAACCCTTTGATATAGGAGTAAGCGGTTGCTAACGAACTACGGTTATATCGCTTTGTTGATGGTCATTGCTGTCCTCTTTGCTTCCTTATTAATTATCATTCCTGTTGTTCTTAAATTATTAAAAATTGCCCCCTCAAATCCCACTCCGGCTAAAGGCTCCCCCTTTGAGTGTGGTATGGAGACCATAGGCAGGACATGGGTTCAATTTAACTTCCGCTATTACTTCTATGCCCTTGTTCTCATTGCCCTTGATGTTATGGTTGCCTTTCTCTATCCATGGGCGGTTGACCTCCGACAACTGGGAGTCACTGGTCTTGTCGCTGCACTTATCTTTATCGCCATTGTTGTTGTCGGCTATATCTATGCTTGGAGAAAGAAGGTGCTAGAATGGTAGTGAACAAAAGCTACAGTTACTCTGATTCAGAACTTAACAGATACGAGGGCGAGGTAATCAAGGAACTAAAAGCCCGGAGCGAGAAGCCTATCCCTGATCCGGATGAGTGGCTGGACGAAGAACTAAATAAAAATATACTGCTCACCACCGTAGATTCCGTTTTGAACTGGGCACGGCGGTCTTCAGTCTGGCCGGTGATTGCCTTCCCTGCCTGCTGTGCCTTTGAATTTATGGCCGTTGCCTTTAATCGTTGGGATTTTTCCCGCTTTGGTATGGAGGTCGTGCGTGCCTCACCGCGCCAAGCTGACCTGATGATTACCGCCGGCACGCTTACTTGGAAAATGGCGCCCCAGATAAAACGAATCTACGACCAAATGGCAGAGCC
>CAJWSH010000109.1 GCA_913046255.1 uncultured Dehalococcoidales bacterium | reverse complement strand
CTGGCTCAGCACCGGGCAGAACGGGTCGGCAAAGGCAATATGGGCAACGATACCATCACTGAAGAAGGAATTGACCCGGTTTCGGGTGCGGTCAATAAGCTGGTCGGGGATAAGCAGGTCGCCGGGCTTTACCTCTTTCTTAAAGCTGCCGGTTGAGCAAACGGCCATGATGTGTTCAACCCCCAGCGACTTCAGGGCATAGATATTAGCTCGGGCTGGTAGTTCACCAGGGGAGACGCGGTGACCCTTACCGTGCCGGGGCAAAAAAGCAACCCCCACCCCTTCCAGACGGCCGATGGTAATGGTATCACTCGGCTTACCAAAGGGCGTATCTATATTAACTTCCTCAATATCTGTCAGCCCCTCGATATCATACAGCCCCGTCCCCCCAATCACTCCGATTTTAGCTTCAGGCATTAATAGACCTCCTTCTAATATGGTATAAACAGTAGTGCAGTAACTTCCTGTCCTTTCTTAGTATCAAGGAAACTTTCATCTATTTTCTGAATCAGAGAGGTTTTACTTGGTCTTGTTAACAAAGCTACTATAGAAGCACGTAAATGATCCATAATTATCTTCGGGAACTCGTTGATGTCTCCATGCTTTCACTCTATTTTGTGTTTGTCTTTTTGACTTAAAAGCCCGCCGTGCACGTATTTGCTTCCAATCTAATAAGCATCTTTTACCTTGTCGTGAGTCTCTTTCCAATCAAACCCTATTAGACTACGTAGTTTATTTACACGCATACGGAGCCTATAACTCATTTCCTGTTGTTCACCACCGCTCAAATACAATGCTTCTAATCCCATAACAGCGCTAGAAACGCGTTTCCCTATGGTTTTTCCGTCGAGAGAGTCACAGTACCTATCGTAGGCTATTGATATTTCGTTAGTTTCTTTTTGTGAAACAGAATAAGCGGGATCTGGTAACTTGACCTTCTTAATGTTAGCCCAGAATTTCTTAAGTGATTTCACGTCCTTTCCCCTAGTAATTAGATAATTTTGTCGCCCCCATAATCTCGTCGGGATGTCTAATTTGCCAAATGGATCCAAGAAGGAACTTGCATCTGAAGTATAGTGCATGCATTCCACCGCTCCAACACGGAAGAACCGTAAAATTGCTAATGCCCCGTCAATTTTAGCACGAATTATTGGTTGTGAAGTATCAAGTTTTGATTGTATCTTCATGGATAAAAATGCAGTTGGGTCTACATTCCCCTGTTTAGAAAAAGCCGAAGAGATGTAATATTTTTCTTTGAAGTTTTTTCTTTGAGGTTGTCTTAGCTTTACATTCCCATCTAGTTTGGTGGACTTTGGCTGTGCTATCAAGGACTTAAGCGCTACCACTACACGATACTCCTGTTGTTCCCCATTGAGGTCTCGTAAGAATGAAGCGATATATTTAGTCGCACCAGCCAGGGACTTCAATTTTTGGGCCAGAATGTCAGCAGCAAGTTTCGTAACTATACTATGAAGATACTCTTTGGCTTTACCATCACTTAAGTTGCAAGAATCCACTATTTCTTTGTAGGTATCGTCATATATGTTTAGCTTGATTACTTTCTGAAAAACTTCATTTGTATTCCATAGAGGCTTTAGAAATTCATTACCCTCACGACGATTTATTTTAACGCCAGTATCATCATAGTCAAATTCCGTCTCATTCCATTTGAAATATCGAAGGTAATGCGTTTGCAAAGAACCGTCCTGTAATCCATCACTTACAGTCGAAAATATGGTTTGAACAAGTCTCTCAAGTAACTCTCGCAATTCTTTTTCCGACATATCTACATTACATCTGGACCTATTCTAAAATCTCCTCCCCACACAACTCTCGTATTATACCACACTCGGTTATGATGGCGGTGATGTAGCGGTTGGGGTAACGGTAAAGGCAGGGTTAACCGCTTCACAGATACTTTAAATTGAAAGGTACCCAGACAGTATGGTATTATTTTCTATCTGTTCACTTATTGAGGATGGGATGATTATGAAGTTTACCAAGATGCATGGTGCCGGCAATGATTTTGTACTGGTAGAGACGGATGATAGCCAGCGTGACTGGTCATCGGTGGCACTGGCGACTTGTGACCGCCACTACGGTATCGGTGCTGATGGCTTGCTGCTGCTGATGCCTTCGAATAAGGCTGATTGTCAAATGCGTATCGTGGATTGTGATGGCACCGAGGCTGAAGCCTGCGGTAATGGGCTGAGATGCCTGGTTAAATACTTCGTTGATAGGAGAGTGGCTAATTCCGGAATTCAGGAAATATCGGTTGAAACAATACCTGGTATCAGAAGAGCCGAGGTTTATAGAGTAGCCGGCAAAGTAACTAAAGTACAGACCGGCATGGGTGAGCCAAAATTGGGGGAAAAGGATATTCCGGTAGTAATGGGGCAGGGGAAAGAGAACGTAGTTGACATAAAATCAATGCTAAACTATTCTATTACAGTAGGTGGTAAGGAACTACCATTAGACCTTGTCTCTATGGGAAATCCACACGCTGTTTACTTCTACCAGGAGCCGGTATCTGATTTTCCTTTATCTCAACTAGGCCCGAAAGTGGAGCATCATAAGATATTTCCCAAGCGGGTAAATTTTGAGGTAGCTCGGGTGTTGAACCGCCTGCAGATAGAAGCTCGTGTTTGGGAAAGGGGAGTGGGGGAGACACT
>CAJWSH010000108.1 GCA_913046255.1 uncultured Dehalococcoidales bacterium | reverse complement strand
ATGCTGGACAATAGAAAGACGTAGCCATTACATTCTGAAAAAGCTATAATACTGTGAATGAGTGACTGGAAGGACAAAACCGAGCCATGGTATAAAGGGGTATTGGGGGGGTAGCCCTAATCGTCGGCAGCTGGGTTATCTTCTTCCTCACAATTTTTGTAATAGTAGCTTCCTGTAGTGCCGTTAACTTCTACGTTTGCTCCAACTGTGAAACCTCCTCCCCACCCAGCTATCCTCCTGATGAATCCGATTCAGCAGCCTGGGCGGAGTATTGGGGTTATCCTGATTATTATGAGCCCTACAGATGAGTCTTGGCTCCTCCGGTAGGGATAGAAATCTTGTCCTTTACTGGTAGCTGGTGTTCAAACAGCCCCCCAACACACGCACCGGAAAACATTTCTTTTGTCCACATTATGTCTAGTATCAAAAGCTAAAACTACGAATTACGAAGGCTTGCCTTGTAGAAAAAGGTAACTGATAAGTATTGTTTAGACACATAACTGATAATTGAAAGTGGAATATTCCAAGTAAACATAAAGAAAAGTGCATTTTAAGGCATTTTCTTATAGCTAAAATGGAGCGTTGAAAATGTCATTATATCTTTGTGTATCTGGTCTATCTTGTCGCAAACCGTTTTCAGGTCCGCCAGTTCGGTATCCCTGATACCCTGATTAACTAGCTCCGCCAGGACATTAGTAACAGTAGCATAATAGCTATGCGCTCTCCAGTATTCCCTGCCAATTTTCTTATTGACCTGACGCCGGTAAAGGATGATGTTCAAACTATCTGCCCCAACTCGCCAATCCTTACCTATCGCCAACCCTTTAACTGGCTTTGACACTTGTTGTGGCTTGTTTTGAAGCCTCTTTGTGGTTGTCTGAGTATTATTCCCTTTCCTCATTTTCCCTGCTGCCCTCAAACAATGGCCGTCTTTTACCGCCTCGTATCACATTGCCTTTGCTAACCGGCTCTTAGTGTATGCCCGCACGGGCAGGCATAACCACCGGCTAGCGTCATTGCCCACTTATTTAGCCCACATTTTTGGCAATCGGGTAGCTCATCATCTGTGTTGAGTCCCGTTACCTTTGTTACCTTTGTTACCTTCGTTACCGTGTCATCATCTTCTATGAGGACATAACGCCTTTTCAGCGTGTCCAGCTTCACCTGATCAAAGATTATGCAACGCTTCGGCGTCCCTTCTACTTTATGGGGCTTGGTTTGTAATCCGAGCGTTTTAAGGATTTGTCCTACTTGCTGGGGTGTCATGCCCAGCTTGCCAGCAATATCGCCACTACTGACTGGAATCAAGGTGGTATCATTGGTAACATTGGTAACATTAGTAACGGACTCCTTCAGAGAAAAGAGTTTTTCCACAACCTGGCCGGTAATGGTCGCTGCCCTCTGCTCTATAAGCTCTCTTTGGTGGTGATAAATATAGGCCTCATAGTCCGCTAAGACATCAGGGTTGCCTGCAAATAAAGACCCAAAGCAGGCACTAATCTGTCTCAGGCGTGGCTCAATACCATGTAGCTCAAGCGTTACTGACTTCTCGGGATCTATGCGATTGTAGTTTCTTAGCCTAAATAGAAGTAGCTTGTTACGTAATGCCTCTTGCTCTTTATAGAATGTGCTGGTAAGAGTAGATGGTATGTCTCCCCTAACAGTCTCTTGCATAATCTCGGTCAAACATCGTGCCTCTAAAGCTGGGTCCTTGAATCGTCGTCGGGTGGCAAATACCTTCGGCCCGAACACGGGTAGAATTTGCACCTGGTCAGGATTTTCTTTAACTGCCCGAATAACAGGTCTCCCCTTCTCAAAGCCACAATTCAAGATTGTAACTACCTCGTTATACTCGTCGCTGTTCTTAAAGTCGGCTTCGTCAAGAATCATCGTTCCTCGCCAGCGTTTTATCATCCGATAAATTGGCGCCGGTGTGATACAACCGCTAGCAGAAGTCGCTTTGTAGCATAGCCCCCCGCATACATCTAACGCCCTGGACTTGCCACAGCCGGTGTCACCGATAAAGCGAAGGTAGGGCAGTGTGCTAAAACGGTCATACACCCATGACAGCAATACATAATAACTGGCAAACTTACGGAAGCTATCGGACACGTCCAGATAACGGTGTATGTGAGACTCAACTTCTTTGAGTAGTGACAGAGTATCCCCATATTCCGCTTCGCCTAAGGGAAGTTTGACAGCCCCCAGCTGTATTTCCTCCCCATTCAAAGGGATAACCTTAACATCGTCTTGCATTACATGAGTAACACTTTTAATCTCGCCATTAGATTTATAATATTGTATGAATGCAGACACATTATGGTCGTGAATTTGCTCAAAGATGCAGTGCTCGGTTTCAAGAAAGCTGGACTGCCTAACTTCAGTGTGTAGCTTCTCTCTTTTCCCGTCGTCTCTATTGTTTCGGCTTCCCACCTCTTTCAATTTCCATGAACTATTAGGAAGTTGCGCATAGTCTTCAAGCTGCGGCATGGCTCACCCTCTCTCTGACACTGATTGCTTGCCAGTTTCTAACGGTGCCTCAACTGCCTTACGGCTTAACACCATGCACCGACCCAACCGAATGACCGGCACTGGTAGTGCGTTCCGCCTTGCCAGGTCATAGGCCAGCCCCCGGCTCATGCCTAGTGCTCTGGCAACCTCAGGTATTGTCATAGT
>CAJWSH010000107.1 GCA_913046255.1 uncultured Dehalococcoidales bacterium | reverse complement strand
AGCCACAGCATTTTGGTATTGGGCTTTATCGCCGCCTCAATCGTTTGCCTACTGTCCATCCGCAAAAAGGTAAACTCCAACCCAAAATCAGGCATTACGTTTTGGAATAGCCTGTAGGTTCCGCCATAAACGTCATCCCCAGAGATTACATGGTCGCCACATTTCAACAAGTGGATGATAGTGGTTTCAGCAGCCATGCCGGTGGCAAAGGCAAATCCGGCTTGACCACCTTCAAGTGCGGCAATGGTATCCTCCAAGATTTTTCTCGTCGGATTGGCTGTGCGCGAGTAATCATAGTCCCCTGGCTTACCTACATCTTCAAAGGCAAAGGTTGACGCCTGGTATATGGGTACAGAAACAGCACCGAACGTCGCATCCGGCCTATCTCCAGCATGAATAGCTATCGTTTCAAATCGCATATTACCTCCACATCGACTGAACTCATTCGCAATTTATCTTTCCACACACCAGCTAAAACCAATAAAATTACATGTAGAACCCTATCTCTGCCATGACAGATTTATGATCTCGCATCGTAGCGCTCCTTTTCCTCCTCGTTGATGGGCGTTTTTACTTGTAGATTTATCTCTTGAGAAATGGCAGACTGATCCTTTAGCTCTAGACCTCCAGTACCAACTCTCTTCAGCCCAAACTTTACTTTGATCCACAGTCTTTCGTGGCCGTAGTAAGCAAATATCTTTATCGCTGAATCCACAAGGCCGGCTCCTAATGATAATACCTCGTCTCCAGTGAAAAAATAGACAGTCAAGATTGTAATAGTAAGAGCTATAATACGCCATGACATAGCCTTGGTTATACTTCGCTTATGACTTTCCATCACACCTACTTTTCAAACCCATTTTCAGTCCTACTTGCATAGCTCCTTTATTTAGTAATGGTCAATACAAACCTGTTTTCGCCATCTTTAACAAAAGCCGGTCTTATATTTCTTACCTTCAATTCCCCAACAACACTCTTAAGAGAGTCACTATCACCCAGTATCAGCTTTACCACTTCTCCATCACCCAAGCTGTCTATTACTGTCACTGCCTTTACTAGAGATAGCGGGCAAATAAAACCGCTCAAATCATATTCGCTATTCATAATCCTTTTCCTCAATTTTGCCAGCCTTTTTAAAGAAAATTCTGATAAAAACTGGCATATTTGAAGGCGTCATCAGGTGAGATAACAACCGCCAATCCTCTATTTGCCCTAGCATAGCGCATGGCGACATAGAGCATAGCTCCTGTTGTTGGACCAACCGGAATACCATCTTTTCTAGCTAGTTCCGTAGCAATTCCATAAGCATCCTCATCAGTCACTGTCACAATATCGTCAATTACAGAACTATCCAGAATCGTAGGGACATACTCCTCAGTCAAACCAGTGATTCTCTTCATCCCAGGTAATTTATGATCCTGTGAGGCAGGCTCCACTCCAATAATTTTCACCCTCGGATTTTTCTCCTTTAAGTACTTACCGATCCCGCTTATAGTGCCGCAGGTGCCAAAGCCAGCAAAAAAATAGTCTACTTTACCATGTGTTTGCTGCCATATTTCAGGGCCGGTTGTTCGGTAATGAGCCTCGACATTAAGCTTATTCTCGTACTGATTAGGGCTGGTATAGTTGCCTTTAGTAGCCGGACTTTTTATTACCGCATTAACCAAGCCCCTGGCCCCCTCGCTGGGAAATACAGGACACAGGGCGTCATCAGCTTCCATTAGTTTTACTCCCAAAAATCTTAACATCACCTTTTTTTCTTCTGGGATTTTTTCCGGCACAACTATCTCTATCGGGATTCCCAGAGCGTTGGCCACACAAGCCAAGGCAATTCCAGTGTTACCCGATGACGGTTCAATAACGGTCATATCCCCTATATCCAGAGCCTTTAGCATCTGGTAAACAATTCTATCCTTTACTGAACCAAAAGGATTATATCTTTCCAGCTTAAGATAAATCTGAAAGTCTTTATTGGGGTTAATCCTATTTACCCTGACCAGTGGTGTCGGGTTTTCTGGACTGGCGATTAGCTGGGTTATATCGGTATAAACCCTTAATTTGTGATCCAATTCCTCGCCTTGCAAGAAGCTATCTCGATTTACCATTCTAACACACTCTCTGGTTTAGGACTTTAATTGTTGGGTATGTATGCCGCACTCACCACCACATTTGCTAGTACCAATCCATCTGCAATCTCGCTCAAGTACTCCCCCGGGAGCCGAGCAAGGGGCACAGCCAAGAGAACGGTAACCAAGCCCATACCAAGGATGAGGCTCAATACCTCTGGTAGACATATATCTCCATATCTCAACCTCAGTAAAGTGTAGAATCGGATTTACCTTGATGAGCCCACCTTTTGCCTCTATTTCCTGGTAATCCACTCTTGTTCTGCCCTCGGTACACCTTAAACCTGTTATCCAGGCATCTAAATCACTTACTGCTACCTTAGTCGGATCTACCTTAAGTAATCGACAGCATTCATCCGGGTTTATCTCATAGAGCTTTAACCCAGACTGAACCTCCACCTGAGATGCTTTTTGATTGAACTCTTCAGTCGGCAATAGTTTTACTTTAAGCGAATTATTCCGGAGAATCTCGGGGATACTATCAGCTACCATATACACAGTGACACCGAGATTCATTTTCTCATTCATCAATTTGAGATAGCTAAAGGTCTCTTTCGGTTTGAACTGAGTCATTACCGAAAATATCTTCATATTTGGGTCCACCTCCCTTGCCAGATGAACCACAACCATACTGTCTTTG
>CAJWSH010000106.1 GCA_913046255.1 uncultured Dehalococcoidales bacterium | reverse complement strand
ACAATTCCTTGTTCAAGCTCATCAGAAAAAAGGGCCTAACTCGAGAGTCTCCGTTGATAATTGCCACCCTTAAGGCCTTCAGCCAGGGTAAAGTCAAAGTAGCTAACAGCAAAATTGTTGACAGACAAGGCACACTGGTCAATGGCTACAATTTAACCAATGAGATAAACGAGCTGATCAGGGATGAGGCCGACAAGCTGGAGTAAGTTATAAAACCAGAACGGCAACCAGCTACGTCGGAACCGCTGATAAAGTGTATGCAGCTGAGCCTAGCAATAAAAGCATAATATCTGCTTCAGATACAATCGGCGCTAGCGATGCTTCTACTGCCGGCTTTGTCTATGGTCTACTTAGAAAAAAAAGGACTTGAGGAATGCGGTCGTCCCGGCGATATTGTCGCCCAGTTCTCAATTAGCAAGATGGGAGCAAGAGACGGACTCCCCACCTCCACTGAATTGGTTCAACGTTACCAGGAATTTTACTCGGTTCAGTTATAGCTATTTCTTTTTCCCCTCTTTCTCTTTGGCTGTCTCCTCCGGCGGTTTAGCTAAAATCTCATCGACAATGCCATACTCCACTGCCTGCTCCGGGCTGAGGTAGAAGTCACGGTCAGTATCATGTATTACCTTCTCCAACGGTTGCCCTGTATGTTTCACCACGATTTGTCGAAGTATGTCCTGGAGCCTCATGATTTCACGGGCGGCGATTTCAATATCAGCAGCCTGCCCCTGAGCACCACCAACCGCCTGGTGCAGGTGAATTGTGGCACTAGGTAAGGCATATCGCTTATCTTTAGCCCCAGAGCAGAGGAGGATCGTCCCCATACTGGCGGCCATGCCAACGCAGATAGTGGACACGTCGGGGCGTATCAATTGCATCGTGTCATAGATGGCCAGCCCAGAGGCAATTATGCCACCGGGACAGTTGATATAAAGGCTGATATCTTTATCCGGGTCCTCCCGTTCCAAGTAGAGCAGCTGAGCAATGATAACATTAGCCACCTGGTCGTTAATAGGCGTACCCAGCATGACGATGCGCTCTTTTAATAGCAATGAGTATATGTCAAAAGCCCTCTCTCCCCTAGCGCCGCTCTCAATTACCATAGGAATAACACTCATCGGACGGGTATTCATTTTGCCTCCTTTTTCGCTGTCTTGGTTTTCTTGCTTGAGCCCTTGGCTATTTTCACCAGCCGTTGGACAGTTTTTCGCGCCATCAGCAACTCATTGACCTGCTCACGAGCCTGTGGGCTATTTAGAAACTTCTGCTGTTCCTCTTTCTTCTGGCCAGTATTTTCAGTCACCCGCTCAATTTCGGCATTAACCTCATGGTTGCTGACCTCAATCTTTTCTGCCTCAGCAACCTTACCCAGTACCAGAGACGTGGTAAGCCTATCAACAGCTAACGGTTGGTACTTCTCTCGTAACTCTGCCTCCGGTGTCCTTTCAAGCCATTTACTATACTCTTCTCGGTTTTTAGCCGCCATCTGCCGGCGCTGTAACTCTTGGTTGACCATATGGTCAACTTCCATAGCCACCAGAATGGTGGGGAATTTCACCTCACTCTTCTTAGTCACAGCATCGACTACCCGCTCCTCAAAGTCAATTCTAGCTTTCTCCTTAGCTCTCTGTTTCAGGTCAATAGAGACACGCTCTCTAAGCGAAACTAGGGTTTCAATACCGGGGGCAATCCCTTTAGCGAAGACATCGTTAAGTTCCGGCAATATCTCTTCCTTTACTTCAATGACTTTCACCCTAAATAAGGCCTCTTTGTCAGCCTGCTCACTATTGGGATAATTCTTAGGTAGCTTAAGTCTAAACTTTTTCTCCCCACCCCTTTTCATCCTCAGCAACTGCTTGGCAAACCCCGGCACCGGAAAGGATGAGTCAGGAAGGACCTGATACAATACTCCTTGCTCACCTACAAAAGGCTTATCCTCAATGCTACCTTCAATATCAATGGTAACCAAGTCTTTAACCATTACCGGACGCTCCACTGGCTCCCAAGTAGCAGACTTATGGCGCAGTTGTTCTATCACGATACTAACGTCGTCCCTTTTTAATTTTACCGGTTCCGGCTTCATTTTAATTTGATAATAGTCGGCAAGTTTTACCGTGGGTGGTTGTGGGACTGCCGCCTCAAATACTACCGGGTCTGTTTGAGTCACCTTGATAATAGGTTGGGCAAAGGCGTCAATCTTCTCCTCCTGGATAGCATCGGCACAAGCCTTGGGCAATAAATAATCAAGGGCATCTTCAAGAAGAGTCTCTCTACCTATATGCTGCTCCAGTACTGCCCTTGGTGCTTTTCCTCGGCGAAAGCCAGGAATATCTGCCTTTTTAACCAGGCGGGCATAGGACTTCTCTAAGGATGCCGCTACTTCAGCCGGCGCCATCTCGACGGTCAGTAAGGCTTGGCTATTTTCTATTTTTTTACTCAATACTTTCAAGCTTACCCCCACGCTTTATTATCTATTCTTCCCGAAGGCACAGATGTAATTCAGTCAGTTGCTCTTCAGTAACTGGTGACGGAGCATCAAACAACAAATCAACGGCACTCTGAGTCTTGGGAAAGGGAATTACCTCTCTGATAGTCTCCTCTCCTGCCAGTAGCATTAGGATACGGTCAATGCCAGCGGCGACACCGCCATGAGGTGGAGCGCCATAGTCAAAGGCTTCTAGGATATGTCCAAAACGCTGGTCAATCTCCTTCTCACTATAGCCCAGTAGCTTAAATACCTTCCTCTGGATCTTACTGGTGTGAATTCTAATGCTACCGCCAGCAATCTCACAGCCGTTGAGGACCACATCGTAGTGGCGGCCGTATGCTTTCTCTGGAGCAGTATCCAGCAATAGTGCATCCTCATCCCTTGGCGCCGTAAATGGATGGTGACT
>CAJWSH010000105.1 GCA_913046255.1 uncultured Dehalococcoidales bacterium | reverse complement strand
TGAGGGCAGTATTACCATTGGTAGGAATCTCATGGAAGAAGCTGACATCCTTGTCTATGAGCAGGTAGAGGTACTAAATC
Organism: uncultured Dehalococcoidales bacterium; assembly: GCA_913046255.1. Classification (GTDB taxonomy): domain Bacteria; phylum Chloroflexota; class Dehalococcoidia; order Dehalococcoidales; family ARS1013; genus ARS1013. Next base: position 2,895 of record CAJWSH010000105.1, on the reverse strand, counting down.
TCAATAATGGTGCCCGCTTCACAACCTACGCCATTTCTAGCAAGATAGAAAGCGACCAGATTTGCTTAAACGGTGCCGCCGCCAGACTGGCCAACAAGGGAGATATGATCATTATCCTCTCATACTGCCAGATTGAAGAAAGTGAAGCCGTTAATTTTATGCCCAAGCTGGTCTATGTTGATGATAAAAATAATATCGTTGAGACTAAACGAGCCATTGAGGCAATGCCATTTTAAAGAGCATCAGAGAAACGCACAGTGCACTTTTGCGCCATATGCGAGAGAACAAATGGAGAAATAAATGCGAGTTACTATAAGCCAGATAAGACAAATGAAGCAAAAGGGTGACAAAATAGCCATGCTCACTGCCTATGACTACACTACGGCCAGGATAGTTGACGAGGTAGGTCTTCCCCTTGTTCTAGTTGGTGATAGCTTAGGTATGGTGATTCTGGGCTATGAAACGACCATACCGACAACCATGGAAGAGATGTTGAATCACACTAGGGCAGTCGCCCGGGGTACAAAACAAGCGATGGTGATTGGCGATATGCCCTTTATGAGCTATCACATTACGACTCAAGATGCTTTAAGAAATGCCGCCCGCTTTATCCAGGAAGGCGGTGCTCAAGCGGTAAAGCTGGAAGGTGGGCTGAATGTAGCCGAAAAAGTAAGAAGTATTGTTAATTGCGGCATCCCAGTAATAGGCCACATCGGACTTGTCCCCCAGTCCATTCACCAACTCGGTGGTTTTAAAGCGCAGGGAAAAACACTGGATAAAGCCATGGAGCTGATTAAAGATGCCAAAGCTCTTGAGGATGCCGGAGCCTTTGCCATTGTCCTTGAGACTATTCCGGTACAACTGGCTAAAATAATCAGCCAGAAAATCGCCATACCCACTATTGGCATCGGTTCTGGAGCCGGCTGTGATGGACAGGTGCTAGTGATTAATGATCTTCTAGGTTTATCTATTAATTTTATCCCTGGGCACGCCAAGCAGTATGCTAAACTTGTTGATATTATGTCAAGTGCTATTGCTGAATACTACACCGAAGTAAAGACCGGTTCCTTCCCTACCGAGAAGCAGAGTTTCCATATGAATGAAAGCATATTGGCTGAATTGAAGCAAAAGCTGACATAGAGGAGATATGATGGGAAGAAAAGAAAGCGACCTCATATTCCCTACAATTCTTGCCAGAAACAAGTATACCATGTGTATCAATTTGTTCATTGAAGAAATTCCGTACAGCCAGCAGGAATCTAGAAAAGATATAGATGCACCTGCCGGATGAACTAAAGCTGTGAAGCAAGTGACAAAGAATTCCCCGGGAGTGAATGTCCTATGCTATATGATTGTCGAGTTTACTTACCTGGAAATAAGTACCTCTCAGACCGCCCATACGGGTCTGATCTGAATAATCTCATTAGGTGACTACTTGATGCCTTAAGCAACACTGTATTCTCAGAAGTTGCAGGTAAAGATGGACGTGTTATTCGATTGGTGGACTCAAAACGCAAACTTACACAAAACAAGCCAACGGGCGCCGGGGTAATTATTGGAGAACGGAATTAATGGTGTGAGGTTGATAAAATAATCTATGGAAGTCATTGAAAAAATAAATGAAATAAAAATGTTTCGGCTCAAACTTACTGAGCCAGTAGGTTTTGTACCCACCATGGGCTACCTCCACCAAGGACACCTGTCTCTGATTAGGCGGTCAAGAGCTGAAAACCTGTCGGTGGTGATCAGTATATTTGTTAACCCAACACAGTTTGGCTCTGGGGAAGATTTTGATAGTTACCCTCGTGACACAGAGTGTGACCTAGCATTACTAGAAAAAGAAGGGGCTGATGTCGTCTTTATGCCATCGGCAAGAGAAATCTACCCGCCACAATTTGATAGCTGGGTGGTAGTCGATAAACTAGCCCAGCGACTGGAAGGTGCCAACCGTCCCGGTCACTTCCGAGGGGTTGCTACAGTTTGTGCCAAGCTATTTAACATTGTCAAGCCAACGAGAGCCTACTTCGGACAGAAGGATGCCCAACAAGTTGCCGTTATCAAGAAGATGATCTCTGATCTAAATATGAACCTGAAGATAATTACTCTACCTACAGTGCGTGAGTCTGACGGCCTAGCAATAAGCAGTCGTAATAGCTATTTGAATCATAAAGAAAGGCAGGCGGCAACTATTCTTTACCGAGCACTTACTCTGACTCAAAAGCTATGGTCCGAGGGTGAAAGGGACGCTCGCCGATTGCGGCAAGAAATGACATCTTTACTTAAAAAAGAACCGCTGGCAAAAATCGACTATGTCTCTATAGCTGATCGGGAGACACTGAGTGAATTAGCCCAGATTATTTCCCCGGCGTTGGCGTCGCTGGCGGTAAAAATCGGCAGCACCAGACTGATAGATAATATAGTGTTGAGGTAAGATGGATAAGTTCGGCCTCAATATAATCCGATTGCCTTCTCGCAAAACCAGCAAACGGAATAAGTATCATAGCCGAACCGAAGCCGGTAATACTAGCGACAATAGCGGCTACAAAGGCTATTACAAAGAATAGAATAATTATCAGCACTTAGATTTTGCACCATGAAGTATGGATAATATACTAAGTAGATCATACAACGGATAATGATAAGAGAACAAAAAAGTGGCAGCGGAGGGATTTGAACCTGCGACTGAGGTTTAGTATCCCAGTTCTTCACCTACAAGTACTACGTTAATTCTGGCATGCTCCGTTACGGCTGCCGCTTCTATAATGACTGTATAACAGCAAAATCTTAGGTCATTCTTACAGTCAGTACAAAGTCCGGTTTTGGCGCAGGGTAAAACATCGTATTCCGTCTGGCCATGTTTTAGGATATAGCGTTTCACGTCTAATGGTGCGCAGA
>CAJWSH010000104.1 GCA_913046255.1 uncultured Dehalococcoidales bacterium | reverse complement strand
AAGGTTTTAAGATAAAAAAAATCGCCAGCCATCTTCATCCTCTTTTCGTCATAAATAGAGGAATTTGTTCCAATGCACAGCAGCAGATCATGGGCTGAAGCATCTTCTTTATTTACATAGTGAACGTCGTTTGTCGCCACCAGCGGAATGCCCAACTCTCTTCCCAGCGGGATGAGAGTCTGGTTTATTTGTTCCAGTTCAGGCATAGGATGGCGCATAATCTCTAGATAGAAATCGTCAAATGTCTGCTGATACCAAAGGGCCGCCTGTTTTGCCTCCTCATGGCGCCCTTGCAGAATAAGATTGGGGACCTCACCTTTTATACAGGCGGAGAGGGCAATGAGACCCTGGTTATATTCGGTAAGAAGCTCTTTATCTACCCTTGGCCTATAGTAAAAGCCCTCAAGCTGCGCCTTGGTGGTCAGCTGAATTAGATTGCGATATCCGGTCTGATTTTTAGCTAGTAGAATAAGGTGATAATTATTTTTATCACCGGCCTCTCTGCCAGAACGACTACCCGGAGCCAGATAAACCTCACAACCGATAATGGGCTTTATGCCTGCTTCTTTGGCAGCCAGATAGAACTGAATAGCGCCGTACATAGCACCATGGTCAGTTATCGCCAGTGCCTCCATACCCAGTTCTTTGGCCCTAGATACTAGCTTGGGAATGCGGCTCATGCCATCAAGTAGACTATACTCGGTATGAACATGGAGATGAGTAAACATAGTACCTTCTGCAGTGGAAATTCACCATTATTATAGCACAGGGATAGTGTTTGGAGTATTGATTTTCAAGCGTAATGGCACATAAATAAATAAATTCATTCTGGGTGTTTAGAAGAAGTGAAGTAAATAACACTAGGTTTTTTTATCTCAATGATGTAAAATCAGGATAAAAATGAGGGGTATGAAAAAATTGAAGATCCTTGATGTCATCACTAAATGGCTCTTCGCACTCTGCCTGCCGGTACTGCTGCTTACAATTAGTATTGGCTGGGCTGTAAATAGCCACTGGCTCTATAATTACGGCTTCCAAAAATATAGTGTCACCCAGACCCCGGCACTGGCTGAATTAGATCTGGAGAAAATTGCTAACGAACTAATCGGTTATTTCAACTCGAATGAGGAGTATATCAGCCTTATCGTAGTTGAGAACAACGAGAAAAGACGGCTATTTACCGCGGAGGAGATAATTCACTTTAAGGATGTCAAGGGGCTGGTTTGGCTTGATTACTGGACTTTACTGGGGACAGGGATTTACGTTTTAATCTATGCCGGCGTCTGCCTCTTCTGGCAAAGGAGAAGGTACTGGCAGCGACTGGCATGGGGGATAATTGGCGGCAGCGGTGTTACTTTAACCCTGATACTGGCTCTAGGTCTAGGGGTGCTACTGGGCTTCAGGCAGCTGTTTCTCCAGTTTCACTACCTCTTCTTCAGCAATGAGTTCTGGGCAGCCAAAGGCTATATGCTTCTGCTATTTCGTCAAAGTTTTTTCTTTGATACCGCTCTATTCTGTGGCGGTATAATACTCGGACTGACAGTAATTTTGGGTGGGGGAGCCGGGGTATATTTAAAGAAAACCCAGGAGAAAATTCACTAAAGGGTACTGCATCCGTAGATTTACTTAAGCAGCCCTTCCTTGATAGCCGCTTAGTTATTTGCTCACGGTCAGTAACAACCGGTAATCAGCGGTAGCTATTACGGCACCCACCTCAGGATAAGGTTCCACCTTAAAGATAAGCCAATACTCTTTATAAATTTCCTCAACATACTCATCATTCAGGCCCATCAGACCCGGCTGAGTGAGCACCATCTGAAATGGTGACCCATTTTCGATGATTTCCACGATAACGCGAACCCTGCCTTCCCAAAACTGGTCATGCTCTGACGGCCGATAACGATTATCTTCAGCAACTTCTTGAAACTTAATTTCAAGATTCTCACCGTTTATTATGACACTCTGGCCAATAGCCAAGGTGAACTCCTGGCCTAGGTCAGTCTTGAGTTCAACAACAGTCACTGCACAACTGGCTAACAGCAAAAAGACAGCAACGCAGCCCAGGAGATAGAGCCCATACTTTTTCATACTTAGCAACCTGAACAATTATGCCACCTCAAATTAAGGAGTGCAGCTATCACAACTAGTAAGACTGCAACTTGAACAGGAATTATCATCAGTAAAGGAGGCTGGCCCACTCTCATCTCGGGAGAAACAAGCAAAGGCGGACGGCACCCGCTCAGTCCAGCTATGACAATGGGGACAGGGCGCCTTCTCGCCAGCTTGACTCATAGGGCGCAATAGTTCAAATTTTGCCCTACAGCTGTGGCAAACATATTCGTATATCGACATCTCTTACTTTCTCTAGTGTAATCTTATAAAGCTGTCAGTAAAAAGTCAAACGCTAAACTCGATAAAACAGATGTATAACCCAACAACAAGTAGTATTTCCACCAACCCTTTGACCCGCCACCCGACTTTTAATCCTGACTTTTTCCACTGTCTAGCAAGCTCTTTCATTGACACTACCTCTTAGCGCAAGTATAATTTACCTATACGACGGCCACTATGCCGAAGTGGCGGAATGGCAGACGCGCTACGTTCAGGGCGTAGTGTCCTAAAGGGCGTGTGGGTTCAAATCCCACCTTCGGCACCAAGAACTTAGCCATGAAAAGATTACCAAACATTAAAGGCAAATTCCAAAATACATATGTCTGTCGATATTTTGCCATTGGCGCTTGTAGCTCAGTTGGATAGAGCGCAGCCCTGCGGAGGCTGAGGCCGTGGGTTCGAGCCCCGCCAAGCGCGCCACTTTAGGGCGGTTAGCTCAGTTGGTTAGAGCACCTGCTTTACACGCAGGGGGTCAGAGGTTCAAGTCCTCTACCGCCCACCATCTTCACAGGCAAGATTCTCGCAGGCTTTATCTAAAAATTTATTGGTCCTGGGTCTCCTCCGCTTTCCGATAATATCCCACTCTTCCCGACAAGTGTGACCAAAATTTTGGTACATCCAGCCTCAATATATGGTGCAGGAGAATACCGGCACCGAAGCCGAAGGCC
>CAJWSH010000103.1 GCA_913046255.1 uncultured Dehalococcoidales bacterium | reverse complement strand
AGAAAGAAAAGATTTTAGTAGGCATTCGATAATGATGGATACCACAGAAGAGAATAAAAGGGGGAAGGCCCCTATCCAAGCATTGAAAGTATAAACCCTACCCCACTCAAGATCGCACTATTGCTTCTTTGATGACATCTTCCCAGCATCAGCTCCGCTTACAAGTGATGAGCCTACTAAACACATTCGGATTCTCTCCTATCCGAGATAGATCAGAGTGCAAGTTATCCATTTCAGCTGGCATTATGCTATAATTTAGGCATACAAGGGGGAGGTAACTATGAGTGTTAAGATTATAAGTTACTATCCACACCAAGAACATGTTGGTAAATTTGCGCTAATCAAAGGTGACCAGGTTAATCTTTATACTGGCATAATGTCGGACAAAAAGGGCGGCTGGCGAGGCTGTGGCAAACGAATTGTCTTCCCTGCCGATGGTATAACTATCACCGCCGACGACCCAGCCAAAGAATTAAAACAACAAGATTAGTTTCCTATCAGCCCAATTCTCAGTGGAGCTAGCAGTGAGTAGCATTTTAACGGTCAAGCAAAAGCTTGTGGACCTGCTACAACAGGCGACGAAAAAGGCGCAAAAATCAGCCCAATTGCCTTCTGTTAGCCTGCCTAATGTGTCCATAGAGCATCCCCAGAAGCCAGAACACGGTGACTATGCCTCAAACTTACCTTTAAAACTAGCACGAGCAACCGGGCTTAGCCCACTAGCTATAGCCGATAGCATAGCTAGTTTCATAGCCCCCACCACTGAGATTTCTCATGTTGCCGCCGCACCACCAGGATTTATTAATTTTACCTTAAGAAGTGACTGGCTCACCCAACAGGTGAACTATATCCTATCAGCTGCTGATTCTTACGGCAACATTGACCTTGGTCAGCAAAGCCGAATACAGATAGAATTTGTCAGTGTTAACCCCACCGGACCACTGCATGTTGGCCATGGCCGTGGCGCCATTTTGGGCAGCACTCTGGCAAATGTTCTTACCGCCGCTAACTACTACGTTGAGAAAGAGTACTATATTAATAACGCTGGCTCCCAAATAAATGCCTTTGGCCGCTCATTATACGCGCGCTACCAACAGTCCCTAGACACTCCAGCTGAAATACCATCCGAAGGCTACTTCGGTAACTATATGGTTGAGTTGGCAAAAGAGATTACTAGCGAGGATGGAGACAAGTTCCTTAATCTGCCAGAGGCAGAAGCGGTATCTCAGATAGAGCAAATCGGTCTTAAAAAGGTAATAAGCCAAATCAAGGATGTCCTTGAACTATTAGGGGTAAGCTTTGATGTTTGGTTTAGCGAGCGAAGCCTGTATGAAAACGAAGGGCTTGAGAAAGTGATGTCACCATTGCGCCAAGGGAATTATCTTGCCGAAAAGGAGTCGGCTATCTGGTTTGTATCCACTGCCCTAGGTGAGGATAAGGATAATGTCGTGGTGCGAAGTGATGGCTCCCCGACCTACTTTGCTACTGACATCGCCTATCACTATAACAAGTTCTTAGAGCGCAAATTTGAGCAAGTGATTAATATCTGGGGGGCTGACCATCAAGGGCATGTGTCCAGGATGAAGGCCGTGGTTGGTGCTCTGGGTATTAACCCCGAGCGGCTCAAGATAATCATCTCCCAGATGGTAACCCTACGTCGTGGTGGCGAGCTCGTTCGTATCTCCAAGCGCAGTGGGGATATTATCACCATGCGTGAGGTAATAGAGGAGGTGGGAGCTGACGCCTGCCGATTTTTCTTCCTCGCCCGCTCAGCTGACAGCCAGATGGATTTTGATTTAGAGCTAGCCAAAAGGGAGTCAACCGACAATCCTGTCTACTACGTCCAGTATGCCTACGCCCGTATTGCCAGTATCCTTCGCCTTGCCCAACAGAGGAAAATTAACTACCATGACGGGGATGTCTCCAAACTTTCCAGCGAGCCTGAGTTAGCCCTAGTACGTAAGATGTTGCTTCTACCTGAAATAGTTGAGACAATAGCCCACACGCTGGAGCCCCACCATCTTGCCTACTATTCTCAGGATTTAGCTACCGTGTTCCACAGCTTTTATAAGCAATGCCGAGTTATTTCCGAAGAGGATACGGTAACGACCAAGGCTCGGCTCAAGCTAGTAGCCGCCGCCAAGCTCGTCCTAGCCAAGAGCCTTCACCTTATGGGGATGACAGTACCGGAAAGAATGTAAAGGCAGTCACAAGCTTATACTACCAAGCAGGTAACCGTCCTAGAGATACCATCAACGGCATGGATTTTACCGGTGACCACATCGCCGATATCGTTTATAGTCTCTGCTTCAATAGTAGTGATAATGTCATAGGGCCCGGTAACAGTATCTATTGACTTCATATTCTCTATCTTCCCCAGGGAAACAACCACTTTTTTAGTTTTACCGACTGCTGTTTCAATCAGAACAAAAGCCTTTGCTAGCATTTGATTCACCTCCTTTTCGAGAAGACTCCAACTTATATTTAACCTGTTACGGTCTCACAGTTTTAAAGATTAACCTCTTAAAAGACACGCTGATGCATGAGTATTTGGAACGGACTGATTATAATCTGCTCTCTGGCTATTGTCAATACTAGCTATCCGCTTGCAGTAAGTATATCGCTCAGCTTATAATAGGCTTACTGATAGTAGGGGTGCGAAGCAATGCAAATAAATGTATCTCAGCTACTTAAGGAAGCCGTTGGCTCAGTGCGAAATTATGAACTAAACGATATTACTGATATTACTGGTGATGGCAGTGGCAGCACAGCTCATGGTAAAGTAACACTGATGCGTACCAACCGGGGTGTTCTGGGCCAAGCTACACTGCACACTAAGATCAAAGTTAGCTGTAGCCGTTGTCTGAGCCTGTTTAACTATCCGTTAGAGCTAAGTATTGAAGAGGAGTATTTCCCCATTTTAGATATATCTAGTGGTACTTCGTTAGAGCTACCGGATGAACCCGGCTGTTTTACTATTAATGAGCATCATATTCTCGACCTAACTGAGACAGTTCGTCAGTATGGTCTAATAGCCATTCCTATGAAGCCCCTCTGCCGTGAGGATTGTGTTGGGCTTACAGCTAAACTATGA
>CAJWSH010000102.1 GCA_913046255.1 uncultured Dehalococcoidales bacterium | reverse complement strand
GTATTTATAGAAAATTTTGGCCGGAGTATCCAGAGCTTTCTCCAGCCGATGTGCCCGATGTAGAATGGTGGGTCGCCAGGTACGGTATATCTCCTGTACCTCTTCCGGGATTTCAATGTAATGCTCTGGGCTGAACTCCTGCATAATTAAGCCCATGGGGAAGAGAGGCGCTAGGTCATCGGGTGTCACCGGGTTGCCAGTACCTGGATGAAGAACTGGTGGTAGTGGCTCAGGTAAATCAGGTAGGACATTATACCAATGAGTCGGTAGGTCTTTTTCATTAAGAACAAATTTTGTTCTCTCCATCATTTTCTCCTTTATGTTTTTAGCTAGAGTTAGTCTTCTAATTCCAGTTCTTAGTTTTCTCGATCATTATAGCCACAGCTAGAACATTACGAGTCCACTATTACCGTCAAATAATTCCTTATCAAAACTGTAATTGTGATATACTTTATTAGAATAAATGTCTCGGTACCAGACAAAGGATTAAAATTGCACGACGTGATAATCATAGGTGATGGACCAGTCGGAAGTCAAGTAGCTTATCAACTGGCCGGTCAGGGGTATGATGTAGTAGTACTTGGGAAGAAAGAGAAGCCAGGAGGAAAGGTTTGCTGCACAGGCATTATCAGTCAGGCATGTACCAACTCCTTTGCCATTAAAGAAGAGGTTATCCTGAGGCGAGTAAAGAGTGCTCGGATATTTTCACCTTCAGGGAGCCTAATCAGGCTATGGCGACAAGAGAATCAGGCTTGTGTTATAAACCGCTCAGTATTTGATACGACTATGGCCAGTCAAGCGCAGAGTAAAGGGGCGCAATATATGCCAAGCAGATCGGCAAAAGATATAACGATAAACGACGATAAGGTAGTAGTTGGGGCAACCCATGATGGGAAAAGACTTAAACTTGAGGCAAGAGCCACAGTTATTGCTGCCGGCTTTGGCACAAGGCTGGTTGAGGGATTAGGGGGGATTGACGACTTCGTTGTCGGCGCCCAGGTTGAAGTAGAGACGAGAGGCGTAGATGAAGTAGAGGTCTATCTAGGACAAAAAATAGCTCCTGGCTTTTTTGCTTGGCTAGTACCGACTTCGCCATCCATGGCCCGTGTGGGACTCTTGTCACGCCACAACCCAGAATTTTATCTAAAAAATTTAATATCATCTCTCCACGCTCAGGGTAGAATAACCTCATATCAGGGGAGCCCCAGTTATCGCGGAATTCCGCTTAAGCCACTAACCAAAACCTATGGTAAACGATTGTTGGTAGTAGGAGATGCCGCCGGACAGGTAAAGCCAACCACCGGTGGTGGTATTTATTATGGACTAATGTGCGCCGATATAGCCGCTCGTAATCTTGGATGGGCATTGGAGATGAATAATCTTTCGGCAAAGAGCCTAGCTAATTATGAACGAGAGTGGAAGAAAAAACTAGGGCGAGAGCTAAAGATATGTTACTGGGGCCGAAAGTTTTATGAGCATTTAAACGACCGACAGATTGACCGGATATTTGACACAACTAAAACTAATAATATTGATGACGCTTTACTTAAAGCAGACGATCTGTCTTTTGATTGGCATGGTAAGGCGATATTGAGACTGATCAGGCAAGAGGTACTAGCCAAAACCCTGGCGACAATGAAAATCCCTTTCCATATTGGCACCAAGTTTTCATAAAAGACATTTTAGAAGATGAACAGTACCAAGGATAATATCAGTTTGGGTGAAGCGGCTGACAGTTTCTTAGCCGGCCTTCTGGCTAGTGAAAGAGAAATAAGCCGTCAAGTGGTTTACCGGTTTGTTCGTTGGTTCGGCTGGAAACAGCCTTTGACAAAGCTCACCGCCCATGAAATAGCTAATTATGCCGGAAAACTATCATCATCTGATACTGATCATATAAAAAAACTTGAGCTGGTACGAAACTTTTTAGTCCATGCCAAAAAGGCAGACTGGATCAAGAGCAATCTAGCTCTTCACCTTAAAGTTAAGAAGGGGAAAGATAAAGCAACATCTCGATCAAGGCAGGGCTCACCGGAAGCCATTACTTTAACCCAACATGGATACGATGAAATGAAGAAAGAGTTGGCGACTCTTAAAAATAAGCGGCCTCAGATTATCGATGAAATACATAGAGCTGCCGCGGATAAGGATTTTAAGGAAAATGCTCCTCTAGCTGCCGCCAGGGAAGATCTTGGATACCTTGAAGGGAAGATTAAGCAACTGGAAGAAATTGAAAAGTCAGCAGTTCTTATGCGCAATCAACCAAAATTTTCTCTCAAAATAAACATTGGTGACAACATTGTCCTTCTCGACCTTGTGTCCGGCGAAGAGTTTAAGTATACTATAGTCAGTCCTAGAGAAGTAAACCCTATAAAAGGTAAAATTTCCAATGTCTCACCAATAGGCCAAGCCGTTATTGGGCGAGCTCAGGGAGACACTGTAGAAATAAAAGCCCCAGCAGGCAGGCTGCGTTATAAAATTCTACAGGTCAGAGGTAGGTAGACCTAATGATGTGTAACAGGGGGTACTAATAAGTGGCAAAAACTTCCATAAATTTTGGATAACATCTTTTTAGGCAGGAGGAATAAAAATGAATAAGCGGTTATTTATTTTAATTGCCGTAGTTCTGGCAGTTGTGACTGTTGTCACCGGGGTTCTTTGTGCCCAAGAGAAAGGAAATATCTCAACCCTGAAAACGGACCTGGCAGCAGCAGAAGTTCAGGTCTCAACCCTAGAAACGAACCTAGCAGCAGCAACAGCACAAGTCTCAACCCTGGGAACTGGACTGGCTGACTCAAGAGCAGAAGCCTCAACTATGGGAGCCAACCTAACAGTGACAGAAGCCCAGGCCTCAACCCTGGAAACGGACCTGGCAGCGGCAAAATCACAAGTCTCAACCCTAGAAACTAAAATGGCATCTGCAGAAGCTCAATTTGCAGCTCTGGAAGCACAAGTCTCGACTCTTGAGGCAGAAATTTCAGCGCTGGAAACAACTCTGGAGGAAGCAGGTATTGATAAATGACAAAAAGACTTCCACAAACCTTGAGGAATATCTTTTTAGGCAGGAGGAACAAAAATGAATAAACGGCTGTTTGCTTCAATTACTGGTGTTCTGGCGGTCGTGGTTATCATTACCGGGGTTCTTTATGCCCAAGAGAAAGGAAATATCTCAA
>CAJWSH010000101.1 GCA_913046255.1 uncultured Dehalococcoidales bacterium | reverse complement strand
CAAACTCAGTAAAGGTCTCCTTGAGCGGATTGACCACACTCGCTTAAATGGCCATCCCCAAGAGAGGCTACCCAATAATGTCAATATAAGCGTTGATTTTATAGAAGGGGAAGCAATGCTTCTCAACCTTGACCTGGAAGGTATTTGTGCTTCTACCGGCTCAGCCTGTAGCTCAGCAAGTCTTGAGCCTTCTCATGTGCTCTTGGCAACGGGGACTCCCCCAGAACAGTCGCATGGCTCGCTCCGGCTTACTCTGGGCAAGTGGACCACTGAGGATGAAATAGAGCGAGTTTTGGATGTCCTACCTGGCATTGTTGCCAAGCTTAGAGCAATGTCGCCGCTTTTTAAAGGCCAAAGGGCAGGAAAGGAAAGCTGATGGATACTGTAGAGATGCTTCCTGTAAAGCGTATAACTAAAGAAGGCGCAAGCAGCACTGATCAGGAGGTTGCCACAGAATTTTTGGTCACCATCTTTTTAAATGGTAAGGAAATGGCAACCTTGCTTTGCTCACCAAAGGACCTAAATTATTTGGCTGTTGGCTTTCTCGTCTCTGAGGGGTTACTCAAAAGCAAGGATGAAATCAAAAAAATAGAAATTGATGATTGGCTAGGTGTGGTGCGTATAGAAATTGAAGGCAGTCCAGCGCCTGATAGTCGGCTTTTCGCTAAGCGTCTAATAGCCTCGGGGTGTGGTGGAGCGGCTACTTTTTACAGCGGTGATGACGCCACCATCCCAAAAGTGAAATCCCAGATGAAAATATCGGCTGATGAAATTTTTGCTCTGGTAAATAAATTTCAGCATAGCTCCGAGGTTTATTTGGCAACGCATGGTGTTCATAGTGCTGCCCTGTGTGATAAGAAAAGTATGCTGGTCTTTAATGAGGATATAGGTCGGCATAGCGCTATTGATAAAATCTTTGGTAAATGTCTTCTAGAAGATATACCTATCAAAAAGCGGCTAATAGTATCAAGTGGCCGAATTACATCAGAGATTTTACATAAGGTGGCTAGAAGAGGCGTTCCCATACTCATCTCCATATCAGCGCCGACCAGTCTGGGGGTGAAGATAGCTAATGAATTGGGTATCACTCTAGTCGGCTCTGTTAAGGGGAAGAAAATGAATGTCTATACCCATGATTGGAGGGTGAGCTGTCGCAAGGTAGGAATGTTAAGTTAAAAAAGAAAGGCAGATACTGCTATGAAGGGTGAGGCATGAGGGTAAGAGTGGATAGAAATTTGTGTACCGGTCTCGGTAATTGTGTGGCTTTGGCGCCGACTGTCTTTAAATTTGATAAAGAGGACAAAGCGGTGGTTCTTGATCCTGTTTCTGTTGAGGATGAGATCTTGTTGGAGGCTGCCGAAAGCTGTCCTTATGATGCTATCATTATTGAGGATGCCGAAGGTAATTAGGTATATCCCTAACTAATTTAACCTTTGTTGAGCAAGCAGAGTGGTATAAAAATGGTTGCCAGCTTAAAAACTATTGAGACTGCTGATATTTTGCTGGGGCATTTGGGCATGGAGAAGGCTCTGCTTGTGATTGGAGAGCTCGGGAAAGTGAAAGGCAATAAGATGTTTGCTGAGATAGTCAGGCTTTTATATGAAAGGCTAAAGCTGGCGTGTGATTAGGTGTCGATATGAGAAAAGTTTACCTAGATAATATGGCTACGACTCCTCTTCTTCCCGAGGTTTATGAGCTGATGCTACCCTATTTGGGGGAAGCCTTTGGTAACCCATCCAGTATTCATCAGTGGGGAGATAGGGCACGGGAAGCTATAGAAACTGCCCGAGACCAGGTGGCTGAGCTTATCGGGGCTAGTGCCAGTGAGATAATCTTTACTGGCAGTGGTACTGAAAGTAATAACTTTGCAATTAAAGGACTGGCGCTGGCACAGCAAAAAAAGGGTAAGCATGTGGTCGTCTCGGCTATTGAGCATTTCTCGGTACTGCACTCAGCCAAAACTCTGGAGAAAATGGGTTTTGAACTGACTCTTGTTCCGGTAGATAAGCATGGTGTAGTGAATCCTGAGGATGTGCGCCAAAGCTTGAGGAAAGATACGGTGCTGGTATCTATACTGCATGCCAACGGCGAGGTGGGCACCATAGAGCCAATACGCGAGATTGCTCAAATAACCAGAGAGGCTAACGTAATCTTTCATACTGATGCTGTGGCTGCTGTGGGGAATATTCCTGTTGACGTAAAAGAGCTGGGGGTAGACGCCTTAAGCCTAGCCGGCAACCAGTTCTATGGTCCCAAAGGAGTTGGCGCTCTCTGGCTGCGGAAAGGAGTGCGTATTACACCTCTCATTGATGGTGGTGTGCAAGAAGGTGGGCGACGAGCTGGCACGGAGAATGTGCCAGCCATTGCTGGGCTGGGTAAAGCGGCTGAACTAGCTAAAATCAATATGGCATCTCGAATGGAGCATCTTGCCCTCCTCCGCGACTGTTTGCTTACCGCATTGCCGGCTAAGATTGCCCATGTGGTTGTTACGGGTCATCCTAAGCATCGCCTTCCGGGAAACGCCAGCTTCTGCGTGGAGTTTATTGAGGGCGAATCTATGCTGATGCTCTTAGATAGCCAAGGGGTGGCAGTTACCAGCGGATCGGCGTGTACTTCAAGGGCACTTAAAGCCTCCCATGTGCTCATTGCTATGGGAATACCTCACGCATTGGCACAGAGCTCTGTTCTCTTTACCCTTGGTATAGATAATACATCTGAAGATATAGACTATGTTCTTGAGGTGCTGCCGCCCATTGTGGACAAGCTGCGGCAAATGTCACCACTTTATTCTAAATTTATTAAAGTAGATAAAGGAGACTAGTAGTATGGCAATTTATAGCGACAAGGTAATGGATCACTTCATGCACCCCCGCAATGTGGGTGAGATTGAAAACCCTGATGGCATTGGCGAAGTAGGCAATCCAACATGCGGAGATATGATGACCTTCTATATTAAGGTTAAGAACAACCGCCTGGAAGATGTCAAATACAAGACCTTTGGTTGCGGGGCCGCCATTGCTGTTTCCAGTATAGCTTCTGAGATGGCTAGGGGCAAGACACTGGAGGAAGTAAAGAAAATCACTCCCCGTATAGTAGCCAAGGAGCTGGATGGGCTACCCCAAAATAAATTTCACTGTTCCAATCTGGGGGCGCAAGCCTTAAACGAGGCAATAAAAGATTA
>CAJWSH010000100.1 GCA_913046255.1 uncultured Dehalococcoidales bacterium | reverse complement strand
TCCTGCCGAAAGCCCGCTGTTTGTCACCAGTGGTGAGATGTCGCTGATATTGGTGTCATTAAGGTAAAGCTCCTGCAGATTGGTAAGACCGGCTAAGGCTGAGATGTCGCTGATATTGGTGTCATTAAGGTAAAGCTCCTGCAGATTGGTAAGACCGGCTAAGGCTGAGATATCGCTGCTATTGGTGTCACTAAGGCCAAGCGCCTCCAGATTAGTAAGCCCGGCTAAGACTGATATGTCACTGATATTGTTACCCCCAAGGTAGAGGCCCAGCAAATTTACGCAAAATTCCAGGCCAGTGATATCTGAGATGTTATTACCCCCAATGTCATACACACCCATACCTCTCCAAAAATCCCGCGTACTGGCCTCCAATATGACGAGAGCTTCAAGGTTGAACGTATAAATTGATCCTTCATGCTTATCTATCGCCTCACGAATGGTAGCTTCAAGATTTACATCAGGAAAGGTTACTAGCAACTCTACTTCCAGAGCCAATACTTTTGCTTCTGCGTCAGCTAGGTCTGCTTCCAGAGCGGAAATTTTCGCTTTTAGGCTAGCTATCTCAGCCTGAACTCCATTTGGTTCATTAGTCTCTTGAAAATAGACAACCCCTAGTACCAAAGCCCCAATCGCCAGAACACCAATAATTGGAATAGCTATGGCTATCCATCTATTCATTTTTTATACCTGATTTGTTATTAAGTGTCTTCCCCTGTGAAATTTGTCCCACCTATAAGCCCTCGTTATGTAACCCTCACTTCCTAAATGCCCGAACACCATATCAAATAAGAAAAGGGCACCAGCCATCACCTTACTTGGTGATTCCAGTACCCTTACTGCATCACTCTCAGCTTCTCAATAACAATACAGTCTCACTTTCTCAGCCTAGTTTGTGTAGGGTTAGAGTCTAATCCTCGGTTGGGCAATTGTCAATGCCTATCTTAAACCATTTTGTTCACCACAAAACAACAATTAAAATATGTTGATTTAAGTTATTTCTATAGCCAACAACAAGGAAAATAACAAGACTAAAAAGAGGGTCAGAAGATGCGTACTAATGGTATTCAAAGTCGTTTTATTATTCGTAAAACAGTCGAGGTGCCATATTAGACTTCAATAGACTACATTGACCCCTCTTGCCTCAAGCTGAGGGATATAGACATTAATTGACGTGGTGCTCAAATGATTGCCGCTCAAATTCGTAAAGTCCACATCTGATGAAAGGCCACTATTCTCAGCCAGTGGTGAGATGACGTTGAGGTTGTTGAAGTCAAGGCCAAGCTCCTGTAGGGCAACAAACAGATCGCCTCGCTTTCTTCATGCTACAGAGTGCTAGTACCAGGTTGCCTGAACCGCCGCAGCTATACTAAAATGGTAAGGCATTTTGCTGATGTGAGGTATGTATGAAAAATATAAAGCTGCTTTCTCTGGTTATCACCTTACTGATAACCGCAGCGGTGGTTCTGGGATTAGCAACATTGGCGCCAGTGAGGGCCGCCAGTGAGCCGACCGGCTTCAAAGACGCGGTGCTGAGTATCTATCCAGAATACGACAACCCTATGCGACTAGGCTATCCCACAGTGCTGGTGATGCTTGACGGGGAAATCGTGGGGGCTGAGGCACCGGTCACGATCAGGTTCCTGGTGCCGGAAAATGCCGTCATGTATTCCGCTGGGTCGGGGCCCCGGGAGCAGTACGTGGGTGGACCGCCCAACCGGATAGCCTCGGAAATCAGTGGATGGGACGAAATCAGCTATGATCTGAAAACAAATATCTTTGTGGTCGAGTACTATGTCCCGATTCCATCCATGCCTGATAAGTCCTTTTCGACAGTGTTCATTCCGCTTTACCCCGTCAATGGACTAACCGTATTTGCCCAAGAGCCGAAGCAGTCAAGCAATTATCAAATTGTGCCGCAGAGCCAGCCACTATCCCAGCAAAAGTTTACTGATACTCAGGGTTTTGGCACATGGCACTACACCTACCACACCTTGGAAAGTGGACAGGAACTCGCTTTCTCCATCGCCTATACCAGCGGGGCATCCAGTATCGGTCCCGTTATCGCTATAGTGGTGATAGTGGGTATTCTCATCGCAGGGTTTTTTGTCTACCGAGCGCTGCGTAAACCGTCTTATAGCAGCCGGGCAACCCGACGTCGAGAGGTGGCTAGGGTACGGACAGACCCATCGAAGAGGGCACGTTTCTGTTCCAATTGCGGCGTAAGACTGGGGAATGCCGATAACTTTTGCCCTGAGTGTGGGGCGAAAGTGCGGGGTAAGTAGACTTAAGGACGATAAACTCATTTAGCAATCGCTCATGATGATCTTGTCGAACCGCAACGGTGCATGAAACTTCCACTCGACAATCACTAACATAGTATGTATGGGTGTAAATAAGCATGAGGGCGAAGATATTGGCCTTTATGACACTGTATTAATCTTACATTTGGTGTTATTAAATTTGATTATTGTGATAATAGTCATATTCACTACAGTAGTACCTTGATAAAATACTATTAATAAGTATTGACTAATATAAAGGAGGTTCACAAATGAGCATTGTTCTAAGGAGAAATAGTGGTCGGCATGCCTTGACTCCGTTCTATCAGCAATGGAGTCTGCTTGATGAAATGGATAGGTTTGCAAGGAGAACTTGGGATTCTTGGCAACCGTTGGAGTCCGCTACTAGTTTGGTCGCATATACTGATGTTTATGAGGAGAAAGACCAGCTGGTAGTAAAGACTGAGTTACCTGGTATCAACGAGGGAGATCTAGATATAACACTTGAAGGTGATAGACTGAACATCAAGGCCGAAAAGAGAGAAGACTCGGCAGAAGATGCTACACACCATACTCGTGAGCGGTATTATGGACAATATTTCCGCTCAGTAACGCTTCCTTACCCTGTTAAGACAGGAAGGGTATCAGCAACATTTGAAAACGGTGTTCTGGAGATAAGGCTTCCCAAGGTTGAAGAAGTCAAGGCCAAAAAGATAGAAATTAAGGCACAACTTCCAAGGGATACAGGGAAGAGAAGAAAAGAGAAATAACACGAGCTTATTGCTAGTTTATTACGGGCTGGGTTTCAACTCAGCCCTTTCTCTTTGTAACAGTTACTTTAACTTTGAAGCTAGCTCCTCTTTGAAGGGGAGATGTCCTAAACCACTAGACGAATACGCCACCCAAAATCTGGCTGGGGAAGAAGGATTCGAACCTTCGTTGACGGATTCAGAGTCCGC
>CAJWSH010000099.1 GCA_913046255.1 uncultured Dehalococcoidales bacterium | reverse complement strand
ATCTCTAGTCATCTTTTAAAAGATATGTCACCACACAACACACGTCCACAAAAAAATGTATAATTAGAGCGTATCAACAGTATATCGGGGGCGAGTTTTATGACGATTTTAGAGTATTTTTCAGAAGACCTCGAGAGAGAGACTATAAATTACTTCATATTTGATAGTAAAGGGGGAGGCAATCATGGTCACAGAGGAAGGTTGAATCATGACAAATGAGAATAAAGTTGATTATAAATGGTTAACGACATTGAACATGTTTATCACCCAATCTCACCAATCCGATTTAAAAACATCACCCTATCAAAAAGAGTGGAGTAATTTACGATTGCGGATTTCCTTTGGCATGGGTGCTCCGGCTAGAGTACCTTGGATAGCTTTTATTGTCCAGGAAATGGCAGTGAGTAAAGGATTTTATCCTGCTTATCTATATTACAAAGAGTTAGAAACTCTCATTTTGGCTTACGGAATAAGTGAAACTGAAGAGTTTGGCAAATCTTGGCCTGCTGAAATAATGAACTCTACTAAAACGATAGCAGCTCATTTTGATAAAGATGTACCAAGATATGGAGACTCTTTTGTCTTTAAGGCCTATAAGGTCAAAATTACAGATAATAGCGTCCAATATGTCTATTCGGATGCCGGAACCGAAGCCTCTGAAAAAGATATTGAGGCTGACCTATCAACTATATTGGAGTATTACAAAAAGGTAAATAGTATAACGCCTTCCTCAACGGTA
The DNA here is from genome assembly GCA_913046255.1 of uncultured Dehalococcoidales bacterium. Taxonomy (GTDB): domain Bacteria; phylum Chloroflexota; class Dehalococcoidia; order Dehalococcoidales; family ARS1013; genus ARS1013. The sequence goes on along the minus strand of CAJWSH010000099.1, from coordinate 2,526 downwards.
CCTGAAATTAGCCAAGGGCTATTCTACATGGAAAAACAACTTGAGGATTTTCTTATACTGAACTGGGCTAAAACTCAACTAGGTAAACAATATGACTTAATAATGGAAAGTGGAGAGCTGATAAGCCAACAATATAAAACTGGTATAGGGCAAATAGATATACTTGCAAAAAATAAAGCAACAGGAAGTCATGTAGTTATAGAGCTTAAGAAGAATCAAACAAGTGATGATACAGTAGGCCAATTAACCCGCTATATGGGATGGATAAAAAAACATAAGAATGACGCCGGTGTGAGTGGAATTATTATTGCTGGACAGATGGATACAAGACTTGATTACGCGTTACAGATGGTACCAAATACAGAAATATTCATTTATGAGGTTGATTTTAAATTAATTAAGCCATCCGAAGAGGGGGGCTAGTATTATGCCGAATACACCCATTATGTCAATGGAATATCTCTAGTCATCTTTTAAAAGATATGTCACCACACTGCCCTACCCCCAATAAGGTTTCCTTTTTCCTTATCTCCCTTGAATCCAATTGCAGGAGTAACTAAAGTCATGCTAACATGACGAATGAGGTTGAGAAACCAGTCAAGTAAGTATTACGCCCAGATAATGAATTAGAAATTTTCATTCCGACATTTGAGGAGGTAGAAACACATGCTCACAGTAATAGAGGCCATCCAAAACAGAAGGAGTATCAGAAAATTCAAACCTGACCCGGTGCCAGACGAGCTGATTCACCAGATGTTAGAGGCAGCCCGTCTGGCACCGTCCGCTGGCAATCGTCAACCTTGGCGGTTCCAGGTAGTCAAAGGGGGAATACTAAAGGATAGACTGTTTAAGGAGGCGACCTCCGGTGCTGAGCATATCACTGGAGCTCCGGTAAATATTGTCTGTGGTTCGGAACTGCTCGCTTTTGTTAAGGGTCATAAATTTGCTCCATCGGGCTCCGAATATCTTGGGGCAGATAGCGAGAACTGGGACGATATCAAACAGTTTATTCCCGCTGCGCACTTGTACACAGCCATTGCTGTTGAGCATATGACACTGGTTGGTACTGCTTTAGGGTTGGGCACTTGCTGGGTCCATAGCATCAGACATAGCCAGGTAGCTAAGACGCTGGGCTGGCCCAGACACATCGTTGTTCTCGCTCTGTTGCTAGTAGGGTATCCTGATGAGGACCCTCCGCCCAGGTCACGTCTGGCACTAGAAGATGTGATACTTCGAGAACAGCATTGAGCCAAATCACAGATCTTATTTTTCAGTATATTGAAAGGTTCGATTAACATATTGGGAGGAAAATGAATGCTTCTTTCCGTTGATGCTGAGAAATGCAACCGTGATGGAAAATGTGTTGAGGCTTGTGGACGACACAATATCGAGATGAACGATCAGGATGCTGTTCCCACATCAGTAGCTGGGGCCGAGTGCAGTAACTGTGGTCATTGTGTGGCTGTATGCCCGACAGGCGCACTATCGCTGGATAACATGAAACTCGAAGATTGTCCGGATATCCGAAGGGATTTGATGGTTAGCGTAGAGCAAACCAAGCAGTTTCTTCGTTCAAGACGTTCTATTCGAAGCTACAGTGATAAACCTGTTGGAAGAGAGAAACTAAATGAACTGATACAAATAGCAGGTTATGCTCCTTCCGGACATAACGCTCGGCCGGTTCAACTGTTAGTCATTGAGGGCTCAAAAGCAATCAGGAGCCTTTCCAGCCTGGTGATTGACTGGATGCGTTTGGTGATAAAAGACTATCCGGATTTGGCCGAGCGCTTCGGCACCGACCGGCTATTTAGGCTTTGGAGCAAAGGTGAAGATCCAATATGTCGTGACGCATCTCACCTTATCATCGCTCATGCAAAAAGCGGCGGGATGGCTCGCGAGGATTGTATCCTTGCCTTGTCATATATGGAATTGGCTGCAGGTTCTCTTGGTCTTGGAGCAACCTGGGCGGGCTATGTCATGGTCGCAGCACGCTCGTCTCCACCTTTAATCGATACAATGAATTTACCGGAAGGGCATGAGTGTTACGGAGCCCTGATGGTTGGATATCCCACGCTTAATTTTGTACGCATGCCACTCAGGAACCCACCTCCGGTAACATGGTATACCAGTGAGTAAAGAAGCGGTTGAAAGTGAATGTTAGCCTATATTCTCTCACATAAAAACCGCCGAAAATGTCTGGTAATTCTCTTCCTTTTTCATTGACAACCTCCGAATAGTTATGTATACTCCTTGAAACCTAGAATATAGCGAAGGGAGCCTGGAGTGACGTGAAGAAACTAACACTCGACCAATGGCAAAATAAATACATAGTAGGTCCAATAGAACGTTTTGACCAAAAACACATTATGCAAAACAGACCTACCTGGGATCCTGAGATACAGACGTTAATGAAAAACCAGTCTTCTAATCGAGAGAATAGAAACGAGCCCGGTTTCCAGCAACAGGACCAGGCGTTAAGAATGGCCAGCCGGCACGGCACCAAGATGGTACTGCTCAATACACATA
>CAJWSH010000098.1 GCA_913046255.1 uncultured Dehalococcoidales bacterium | reverse complement strand
AAATAAAAGTCGGCTCCTTCCTCTAGATTCTGGCGATAATCAACAGCGCTAAAATCAGGCCCCAGGGAAACTGGAACGTCCTCTGTGGCAATATGACAGACAGCGCAAAACTTTTGAAATATTACCTTACCCGCTTCCTGTGCTGAGACATCATCCCAAGAAAATGGGTTCTCCAACCCGGTATAAAGAGGCGGCATCTCAATCTCTTCTTGGGCCAAGGCAGCAGCTGTCAAGACTATCAACAGAAGAGCTACAAATACAGTAACAGCTAGTAACCTAACCTTCATCACGCTCATTTTTCCTCCTCCCCAACCAATGGCAATTCTTCTGCCTCAGCCTCTTCTGCCACCTCCCAAATAGAGATTAGGGGTACCACCTTAGCGAAAAGAACCAAGATGAGCACAAATGCAGCAAAGGCGCCAGCTGTAATTGATACCTCAACCCAGGTAGGAGTGTAGGCGGCAAATTCAAATGGCATCATAGGTACCTCAAGAGTTGGTATTACAATAACGAACCGTTTAATCCACATCCCAATATTTACCAGCACGGCAGCAATGAGAATTTTGGGAATGGCTGGCCCTTGGCGGAAAATAAGAAGAATAGCCGGTATCACCATTCCGGCAACGACAAAGAACCAAAACCAAAAAGCATTCATGCCTTGCATGAGGAGCTCGAAAAGGTGCTTCTCTTCCACTTCTAGTTTATAAGCTACCGTCAAGTATTCCTGAAAGGTGAGGTAGGCATATAAGAGGAGCGCAACTAGCAACAGGTAACCCAGATAGCGGAAGTGCTTCACAGTGAGGTATTCCTCCAAATGATAGAACTTGCGGAAGAAAACCATGAGAATAATAATTGAAGCAATGCCAGAGAAGATAGCTCCAATAACAAAATAGATGCCGAAGATAGTACTATCCCAACCAGGGCGAAGCGTCATTGAAAAGATAAAGGAGACTACAGTATGGACCGATACAGCAATTGGTATTATCGTAATTGCCATGATACCGATAGCCCGCTCTAGTCGCTTTTCTTGCTCCGGCGTACCTCTCCAACCCACACTGAGGAGAGTATAGAATTTCCGCTTGATGGCGGATGTCCCCTTCCCTAATCGGTCTCGCACTAAGGCAAAGTCCGGAATTGATGGCAGATAGAAATAGATGAGACTTCCGAACAAGTAGCTAGTAATAGCCATGATGTCCCACATAAGTGGTGATTGAAAGCGTCCAAACCATATCATGTTTAAGACTCTGTCCGGACGTCCCATATCTATGACAGGCATCAAGGCTCCTACCATAAGGGCAACCACGGTGATAAGCTCAGCCATGCGCGTAACAGGAGTACGCCAGTTGGCGCCGGAAACCCGAAGAATGGCTGAAATGAGAGTCCCAGCGTGACTGATACCGATAAAGAAAACAAAGTTTACTATGTAAAGTCCCCATATGATATGGTCATCCATTCCAGTGGTGATAAGACCATAGCGGAGCTGGGTAATAAAGGCATAAAAGCCCCAGGCAACTATCGCCCCAAGAAACAAGACCAGAGCATACCAGCCTTTGTCAGTTTGCTTTAACGGATTGAGTACGACACGTTCCAAACGCTCGCGATAACTTTCAGCTCCAGCATCACCGACCCTACGAAAAAGCCAAGCTGGTCTTGTTTCGGCTCTATTTCTCATTTAACCTGTGCCTCCCAGGTCCATGTATCGGATTCCCCCCAGGGAAAGATGCCAATCTTGCGGTCGTATCCTTCCCCTCCCCAAGACCATTCAGGCGGCTTAAATTGGCGAGAATCATCAGGCGTTCTACCGAAAAGCTGCCCATGACCGGGCAGATACCACACCCGTGGCTGGGTGCCCAGTGCTTCCTTATAGCGGTAGGCATTATTCGCATCCAAGAACTTATACAGTTGGACTACCTCCACCCCATTTGAGGCAATACCTTCGTTTAGGTCACCCATATAGAGAGCCTTCATCGGACAGCCGGACACGCAATATGGTAGTTTGCCATTTCGCATTAGGTCGGGACAGAAGTCGCACTTCATCACGGTTCCTTTTATCGCCGGCATCGGATGCTCTGGAGAGTATTCAGCAAAAGCGGCCTCAGGAGGTAACTCCGGGGTGCCCCAATTAAAGAAACGCCGATGATAGGGGCAAGCTGCCATGCACATACGGCAACCAATACAGCGACGATGGTCAATAAGGACAACGCCATCTTTGGTATGATAGGTAGCCCCTACTGGACATATATTAGTACAGGGAGCATTCTCGCAGTGCTGGCATGGAGTAGGCATAAAATAGGAGCCGCCACCGGGAAGATCCACTTCAAAGACCTGAATCCACTCCATTCCCTTGGGTGAGAGATGCCCGTTAGCACATGCCTGAGTACACTGTGGCGGTGTGTCAATGGTTACACACCCCTCACACTTCTTCAAATCAATAACCATGCACCAAGCACGACCTGTCGTGTTCGCTGCTACTTCATCTGGTTTGTTAAACACTGTCTTAGAAGTGCTGGTTGATGCTTTGGCTCGATTCGCTGCTGATATTAATGGGGATGACAGAACAGCCAACAATCCCACCGTCCCCACTGACTTTGTAATAAACTGCCGTCTGCTAAAATTTTTATCCTTTTTTTTCATAAAAAAACTCCTTTCTTTATTGCTTAGCTGGGAAATATCTCTGGCAGCTTTTCAAACCTAATCAGCTACCAGTTCCAATCACTACATAAAAAATAAGAAGTAAGACGGCCGCTTCCTACCACGGCAATAAAATCACCAACATATTGGCTAACATAGCATACTGTAAAAATCTTGTCAACATCTAATCTGCCTTAATTTTGAGAACTGTTACACTATGAAAGGTAATTAGGCATGCCTTTCCTAACTACAAATTGTAAAATAGACTCCCATTCACCTTTTCTTGGCCAATTTTAACTCTCTGGAGCCAGCGGTCAGAGTCGAACTGACGACCAACGGTTTACGAAACTGCCTTACATCAGACAACACTATTACTTTACGTATGAAATAGTACTCATATGTTCTTTGAGGAGATACCGTTTTGTACGTAGAGCACCAACCAGTGACAACGCATTCCGTTCGGTCTATTAGCAAATTATTAGCAATTTTCTAGCTTTAGTCTGAACGTGGAGCAGATTCCTCCACAGGGACTACTAATTACGAAGGTTCAGGTAGATAAAGGCATAAGATTATTAGTATGTTTAAACCCCTAGTTGGTAAATTAAAGTAAAATATCCCAGATAAACATAAGATAAAACTGTACTTACGAACTCTTTTACGCTACCTCTAACCTCTAATAATAAACGATGACACCTCTTTCTTCAAGCTGGGGGATATAGATATTGAT
>CAJWSH010000097.1 GCA_913046255.1 uncultured Dehalococcoidales bacterium | reverse complement strand
GCGGTTTCCTTACGCCTATGGTTATAGAGCCCCCTTTGGCCTGACTGATGTTGAATATGCCAAGTATTGTGTTAAGAGGATCGAAGACAGCTTCAAGAGTTATATTGCACCTGAGGAAACTGCCGCCATCATCTTCGAGCCGTTATTGGGAGAAGGAGGTTATATTTTACCACCAGCCGAATTCGTAAAAGGATTAAGGAGGCTGTGCGACGATTATAGTCTCGTACTTATAGCTGACGAGATACAAACTGGCGTGGGTCGTACCGGGAAAATGTGGGCGGTAGAACACTTCAACGTGGCTCCCGATATATTGGTGGCGTCAAAAGGTCTGGGAGGAGGTACAGTAATAGCTGCCACAGTCGTTAGAAAGGATATGGTGGATGTGATTGGTGTAGGAGGGTTGGGTGGGACCCTTGGTGGCAATCCGATATCCTGTGCCGCTGCCTTGAAAGCGATAGAGGCAATTGAGCAAGAAAAGCTCTTAGATAGGGCAACTGAATTAGGCAAGATTGCCAAAGCTAGGCTTGAAAGTATGAAAGGAAAATATACCATAATAGGAGATGTCAGAGGTATCGGGCTCTCGATAGGTATTGAACTGGTAAAGAACCGAGAAACCAAGGAGCCGGCGGCCAAAGAGACTGGCGAAATACTTGGAAGATGTCATGCGCGTGGTCTAATAATAATGTCATGTGGAGCACTAAAAAACATTATTCGACTTATGCCTCCGATAGTAATTAAAGAGAATGAATTGGAAAAGGGGTTAGTCATATTAGAAGCTGTGATAAGGGAAGTAAATGAAACAATATGAATTCACTTGGATTTCTTCAGCCGCAGCCTCCAGCCAGCTCGCCCTTTAGCTCAAAAACTGCAGACACTTTTTATAATCAGGCGGGTAGACTAATGCCACAGTGGCTAGAATCAGCAAGGTAACTGACCCTAAGAAAATAGTTACTGACCCTGAGTTGCTCCGTGAGTTAGTTCGTCAGGGAATAGACGAGGACTATGTGGAATTTCATGAGGACTATTCCACAGAGCATCCCGGAGCCAAGCGCTATCGGGACCTTAAATCTGGTAAGCGACTTATGGTCGTCTCTGGCTTACCCAGAGTTGAGGATATGGGGCGTAAGATAGAGATCGGCTGGCTATTGGCGAAGGGTAAATACTACTCAAAGGCAAACCTGTTCTCCGCTGTAGTTGAAGGGACAGGAGCTCTAGTGGCATTAAGCTTGACGAAGAAAAGTATCCTGAAGGCCCAGAACTATTCATCTTCCACTACCCTTACAAAGAAGGAATAGACCAAGCTATACCGGTAAGCGTTAGATTCAACCTTGAAAACCTGAGGCGCGCCAGAGTAACAATAACCCCGATTAATGTAACCAAAGAGCCTAACATTCTAGGATAACCACAGGTAGAATATTAGGTGGAGGCAACAGAAGCCCGTTCTGTCACCCCCTTGAACAGAAGTCTAGGATATGCAGTTGAGGCAACAACCACTTATTTTGTTACCTCTGAGATAACAAGTAGGGTCGGGGGATTTGAATCCGGTTCTTTTTATGCCTATCTATAACTCTTAAATTGTACTGCTAGACACCGACGGCTGCGATGGCGGCTATCTCTACAAGAAATTCAGGCTTCACAAGTTCGCACTTGACACAATAGCGCGCTGGAGGTTTCTCACCAAGATACTTGGCGTAAACCTTATTCATCGCCCCATAGTCATTATAGTCTGCTAGAAAGACTTGCATCATTACAACATCCTGCAAGCCAGCTCCTACGGTTTCAAGCACATCGCGGATATTTTGTATTACCTGCTCTGTCTGTGCAGCCACATCACCTTCACCGACCAATTCTCCTTTAGCATTTAATGCAAGTGTTCCGGATACGTAGACTGCATTACCAGCCTTCATTCCTGGCGAATATGGAGCTACCGGTGGGGGAGAACCTTTGGGAATTATTCTTTCAACTGGCATAAAACACCTCCGGCAAATTGTGAATTAGTTTCGTTCAGCCATCCCAATGTCCCACTCTACAAGATGATAATGGCTTTACATGCTATTCTGAGAATCGATCATACCTTTTATGAGTGTTCCTGTCAAGCTACTCCCATTTTATTTTCTAATGCTCTGTGTGATGCACTGAATTGCCGTTGCACAAAACTGACTTTTGTTACCTCGTTTAACATCTTGGCGAAGTGTTCAATAGGCTGATAACTGTTGACAGAGCCGGCTCAACTACTTAAAGTGTCAATGTTGCTAACTGGTTAGCAGAGGCAGGTGTAGATTGGAACAAAGATTCGCAGTAAAACTTGGCGATACCGACCTGGGAATATCAAAGTTGTGTGTTGGGACATGGCAATGGGGCTCACGAATTCTATGGGGTCATGGGAAAGAATATACTGAAGCTAATTTGGTATCGGTATATGAAGAGAGCCTTAAATCAGGTGTGAATTTTTTCGATACTGCTGAGATTTATGGAATGGGCAATTCTGAAGAAATACTCGGCCGTCGCATCCGAGAAAGTAAGACCGGCATTTCACCTGTAATCGCAACAAAATTCTTTCCCTTTCCCTGGCGTTTTGGTAGAAATGCGTTAAGGAAAGCCCTAGTAAGGAGTTTGAAACGTTTGGGGCTAAAAAAAGTCGATCTATATCAAATTCACCAACCCGCTAATTCCAATAAATGGATAGATGCTATCGCTGATGTATATAAAGAAGGTTTAATCAGTGCTGTTGGCATCTCAAACTACAATATAGAACAGTTTAAGCGGGCATATGACATTTTGGGAAATCAGGGAATCAGATTGTCAGCAAATCAAATGCAATATAGCTTGATTAATCGGAAACATGAATTTAATGGCCTACTGGAACTCTGTAAAGAACTAAAGGTTATCTTTTTGGCATATTCGCCTATCGCCCAGGGAGTATTAAGCGGGAAATATACACCTCAAACCCCTCCCAGAGGAATATTGCGTAGTATTAGATATAGGAGAACGAAGCTCGAGCGGTTGCAACCTTTGATAGAAGTGATGACTGAAATATCCGAAAAGAATGGGGGTAAGACACTCGCTCAAATTGCAATCAATTGGGTATTGAGAAAGGGTGCCATACCCATAGTCGGAACTAAAAATATAACACAGATTAAGGATAACATCGCCGCTCTTGACTGGCAATTATCGGATGAGGATATGACCATTCTAGATGATGCCTCAAGGATTTTAACAGTTAGCTAAATTAAATGCAGGGTCATGAGCCTGACTCGCATTTGACCTGCCCCCCAAAAACTAGTCCAGTTATAACGATTAATCATTGTCTACGATAACAGAATATAGCTTCAAGCTATCCTCAAATTTCACTGAACTTATGTATCTCTCTACCATCTGAATAGACTCCCACCTACCCCTTTGGGATATTTTGTAGTATAATAATCTTTAAGACTAGCCCCAGTGGGCTTTCTTTAAGGAGGTATC
>CAJWSH010000096.1 GCA_913046255.1 uncultured Dehalococcoidales bacterium | reverse complement strand
TCAGCACCGTTGACGGATAGCCGGCAGTGCCACCGGGAGCATAAACGCCGACACGTTCCAATGTGCGTACTAGAGTACCGGGGCCCATCCCAGCCACACCACTCAGGAAGGCTTCTTTCTGTGTCATATGAAAAGAACGTATTCGTCCTGCAGCAAGCTTGAGCGCCGATAAGAGCTCAGGTTTTATCTGTCGATAGGCCCTGCTTATTTCAGTTTTACCTATCTCAAGTGAGCTAAGCTTCACTCGATCAATCTTGAGGCTGTAGTCAAAAAGGGCGGCATCGCCTCTACTTTGTACCTCAGTGATAATTTTCTTAACGGCTTGCTCTGGATCGTCAGTACCAAATATTTCTTTTAGTCTCTGTTTTAAGACCGGTGAAATAAAGTAAATACCAGACGCTGCCTGCCTTGATAGTAACTGTTTGGCCCGCTCAAAACCATTAAGTATTCTCAATTCAGTCTGCCTCCACAGCACCCTTAAGCATCTCAAGCAAAGACTTTATTTTCTCACCTTTAACTGAGCCAACTGCACTTACAGTACTACCAATCAGACAAGCTGTTGAGGTAAAGAGGGTATCTATAATCTTAAGGTTATGCCTGGCTATAGTTCCCCCAGTTTCGGTATTTTCTATCAGCAAATCCGCATCCTCAGGCAAGAAGGCCTCAGTAGCCCCCCAAGTCGGAATCACCCGATACATACCCAAGCGATTAGTTCTAGCATACTTATCAGCTATATTTACATATTCTGAAGCTACCCGATATGGTCGCTTGCAAATACTACTAATCTCTCTCAGACCGTCAACATCGTCTGCAGGTACGTCCTGGCTGACGACAGCCACTATTCTTACTCTACCGTATTTGAGATCCAAAAGCTCGGTCACCGGACTAGACGGAAACTGATATTTGTGTTCGGTAAGCCAATCTCTGCCGGTGATAGCTAGGTCAAAATTACCATTGGCTATTTGCAGTGGCATATCCTGAGGTCTGATAACCTTGATGGCAACTCCCTCAAGGCTACTTATCGGTCGGCGATTACCAATCGCTGATGGGTAATCATCAATCTGAATCCCGACTCGGTCAAATATACGGCGAATATGCACTTGCTGATGCCCATCAGGCAAAGCCAACTCAACTATACCATCAGGTACCTCTCTAGTAACAGGCAATCCAGTTGCTACTTGTTTTTTCATTTCCTCTAGCGAGAATGGATTTTTCTCCATCGGCGGCAGATTATCGGTAATGGAAGAGAGTATCTCAGCCATATTTTTTGATTTCAGGCTGTGCCTGTTGGCTATCAGAGTTGCCCCAAAATCAAGGACCTTATTTAAAGGCATTAGTCCATGATTAATGACTTTTCCCTGCGCCTTCTTCGGCAATAGCACAATATCAGCACTTTCCGGAGGATAAACCTCTGCTGCCCCCCAGAGGGGATAGATACTAAACCGTCTCATTCTCACATGTGCGGCAAACCACTCAGCCAAGTTAGGATACTCACTAGCAATACGTATAATATCTCGCTTTGTCGCCAATGCTTCCACATTAGCTATCCCATAAGAGGCATCAGCTGCAGTATACAGAGCACCCTTACCATATCCCAGGTCTCCTATCATAACCAAGGCACTGCCAGGGTATTTAACCAGAAGCTCACTAGCCCAATCCAACCCGCAAATCCCCAAGTCATAGTTGCCTACCGCCACCTGAACCGGAATATCTTTCTCGTTAAACATCTTGGCCGAAAGAGTCGAGAGCCTTTGTGAATTGAAGCGGTAAGAACGTGTTCCCTCACGATAATCACCAAAACCCCAACAGGCCTTTTCAAGTATAGCCGCCGTCCTGGCTAAAAGATCTCCTTTGGGCAAAGCTATTTTTAAATTGTTTATCTACCTCATCCTCTCTATCATCCCCTCCTTCAAAAGAGAGGAGAAAGTATAGATTTTGAAGGGGTAAGCCCCCTTATTCTACCCTAATTTTTCCTCTTTCAATAATAGCTAAAACTTCATCAACAGATTCAACTTTAGATTTTTTACCATTGAGCCTATCACTCAGTATAAATTTAGGAGCCTTACTGTGAACTTCAAGAATAAAGCCATAGTCAGCCACCTTTTCGCCACCGAGAGCAAATTCGGCCGTGTACCCATCTTTACGAATGAGGCTGGCAATACTAAAACCTTCCTTCATGGTTTCTAGAGCAACACGAATCAGAATTCTTTCAGGCGCTAACTTTGTCGAAGCTTTCGGCTTCACCAGTTTCATCAGGCTGTCCAAGTAAAGGGCAAATCCGGCTGCTGGTGTATTATTGCCACCCATTAGCGGTATCAAAGCGTCATATCTGCCGCCACCGCCAATATTTACATCACCGATAAAGAGATGAAAAATGAGTCCGGTATAATATTCAAAGCCTCTCTCCGAAGCCAGGTCAAGTTGATAATCATAACCAAGGGTCTCAAACAAGTCGACAATAGCAATAAAATTATCAAGGGGAGACTCAAGCTCAGGTAGTTTCTGACTAAACAACGCCTTAATATTTCTTAAAAATCCGGATGATTCTCCTTTCATGTCCAGTAGCAGAATTAAAACCTCCACCAGCTCTGGTTGAGTCGGCTTGAATTTAGATAACACCTCGGTATCGCCATCCAAAAGCCGGTCAAATATCTTGGTCTGTTCTGTAAGGCTCAGCTCAAGCTTGGCCAGAAGCACTCTTATCAATCCAGCATGGGATAATCGCACACCTATACCGTTAAGCCCTAAACGCTGTAAAATATCCAGAGCCAGAGCCAGCAGTTCAACATCAGCAATAGCTGAGTTAAATCCAATAAGCTCAACGCCACCCTGCCACCGCTCTCTTGGCCTTCGCCCTGTTTCCTCAAAGGCAAAGACATTGGTCACATAAAAAAGTTTGGCCGGTCCCTGCTCGGCCATATTATCAATATAAAGCCGGGCAACAGGGATAGTACCATCAGGCCTAAGTACCACCCTCTCGCCACTCCAACCATCCCAGTCAAGGAAGGAATACACCCTGTTTAGTCTATCCGGGGCAAGTGTTCCGGCAGCGCTAAACAAATAAAGATACTCAAGGGTTGGTGTTCTGACCTCCTTACAGCCCCATCCAAGACATGAATCTCTAAAGGCAGTCTCAACCAAACAAAATTTTAACATTTTCTCAGGAGTGAGGTCACGAAATCCCTTACATCGTTCAACTTTCATAGTTCTACCTTTCGCCCAAAAGTCCCGTAAACCTTCTCAACCACGTGCCATTTGGATATTTCCTTAGAGACAAAATTAGGAAACCCCTGGCACCACTTAACTATCATAAATTCTACACTACTTCACCAGGCTCTTCAACTACGATACCAGTTAGGCTTACACGGCAGTTGCAACAGAGCTGTAATCAAGCTATACTTTTAATGTAATCCCTTAAAGACGTGGGGGTCAGTTATGCCCAAATTGCTACGCTTGCTACCAGTGCTGATACTTCTGCTCATAGCCTCGAGTGCTATCTATGCTCAGGAGGACAGTCCCACTATAGATGTACTCCATATCAAAGGAGTTATTAACCCCGTTCTGACTAATTACATT
>CAJWSH010000095.1 GCA_913046255.1 uncultured Dehalococcoidales bacterium | reverse complement strand
ATTCAAGGATCCTGTTACTTCCTTAATAGTAAAAACAGATTATCCAGATTCTTACTTAGAACGGCCATAGTACAGATACCAGCAATATGACAATACTCCCAGTTATGACAGTTAACGGAATTCCTAGTCTGAGGTAGTCTGTGAATCTATATCCTCCTGCTTCCATCACAAGCAAATTACATTTATGGCTTATAGGGGTCAAGAAAGGCATGGCCGCTGCAAAAGCTACTCCCATTAAAAGGGGGAACCCTGCTACACCCAGTATATCGCCAAGCCTAAGAGCGACAGGAGCCATAAAGACTGTTGCTGCGACGTTATTCATAACATTCGAAAGTAAGTTTGTTGTAACATATACCACTATTAATGCGACAATAGGCGCGGTTACCCCCATCAGAAAGATTGTTTCAGCAATGATTATGTCTGCACCTGTCTTTTCCATTGCGACCCCAAATGGGATCAGCGATCCTATTAGGATTAGAATAGGCCACGGCACAGTCTCGTAGGCTTCCTTGATCTTTACCGAGTTTCCTAGCAGCATCCCTACTGCGCCAAGAGCTAATGCGACACTGATCGGAATAATGTTTAAAGCGCCAAGCGAAATAGCTACTATTGCTATGATGAGTGTTAATTTTTTAGGCGCATGTGCGTGAAGCAAAATACCTCTCGCACGCAGAGGCGCGCATTTTAGCTCTTGACACGTTCTAGTCAAATCAGCGTCCGCGGCTTCCAACATTAAGGCGTCTCCCTCCTTAATGCTGATATTACCCACTTTCCTGGTTAGAGCTGAGCGGTGCCGAGCGATGCCAATAAGAGTTACGTTAAGCCAGTCCCTCAGGTGCAATTCGCTTGCGCTTCGGCCGATAAGCGACGATCCTGACATAACTATTACTTCTATGAGGCTGAGCCCTTTTTGCATTTCTATCACTTCTTCCGATTTGACTGTCTCCAGTCCTCTCTCCCTTCTCATCTTATCTAGATCTTCAGCATCCGCTCTCACCACAATGATGTTGCCATTAGCTATCTTCGTCTTGTTATGGGGCATCTCACTTTCCCTGTTATTCTTGATGATCCTGACAACTTCAATACCTGTGAATTCCTTTTCTAAGTCGCCTATTGTTTTCCCTAAAAAGCTGGATTTCTCAGTTGCCTTAACCTCAAATACATAGTTTGGCAGTTGGGAACCTTCATCTACCTCATGAGGACTGGTGCGAAGAGGGAGAATTCGTCTCCCAACCAGGACAAATAGTAATAGTAAGCTAATAAGAACTAATATGCCAACCGGAGTGAATTCGAAGATTCCTATGGGCCTCCCGAGTTCTTGGATTGCTATCGAACCTACAACGATATTCGACGGAGTCCCGATAAGTGTCAGTCCGCCGCCGATCAAGGCAGCATAACCCATTGGTATCAATATCTTCGAAGACCTTATTCCGAGGCTTTTAGAAAGCGAGATACCCACAGGTAACATGATGGCTAGAGCCGCGATATCATTTATGAAACCCGACGCAATGGCGATTGCAGCTAGAAGCAGAAGAAATGGGATAATTGGGCGCTTTTCAAACCGTAAAAGCCCTTCAGCTACCTTGTCCAGGATCCCCGTGTTACTTAGGCCCCTGGCTATAATCAACGCTGAGGCAACCGTGATCACTGCTGAGCTAGAAAAGCCTTGAAAAAGCTCCTCGAAGCTTAGAATCGATGTGATGCCCAGGCCAAGTAACATGATAAACGCCACAAGGTCATACCTAATTCGTTGCCACGCAAACATTACTATGCCGGCAGCGAGAAGGCTGAATACAATTCCGATTTGTAATTCTTGGCCGATCATCCTTAATCCGTATTAAAGACTGGAATTTATATTAATGCATTTTATTCTTGTTTAGGTTCTTATATGTTGGTTCGGTTTTCATTTCATATTATTGTTTAAATATGGCGTGTTAATTATTTTAATATCTGCTTATGTCGGAAAAAATCAGTACTAACTGTCGGGCTTGTGGACATGGTGGCTGCGGTGTTTTAGTCCATGTTCAAGACGGGAAAATCACTGGCATAGAAGGTGATGAAACCCATCCTATTAGTAAAGGCTACATATGTTTAAAGGCCTTAGCATCAATTGAGGAAGTTTATCACCCTCAACGTTTGAAACATCCGCTTAGGCGTATAGGCAGCAAATCTTCCGGTAAATGGGAACCGATATCTTGGGATGAAGCTTTGGCAAATATTGCTGAAAAACTTGGAAGCATCGCCAAAGAATCTGGCCCCGAAGCGGTTGTTTTCTCCCATGGAACGGGTCGGGACTACTTCCATTTTATGAACCGCTTTTCCAACCTTTTCGGGTCTCCCAACTATCTTACCAATGGACATGTGTGTTGGATTCCACGTTCATCAGTAAGCAAAGTTTTAGGTCTTGGCGGTTTACCTATCCTCGATTATGACTCTTCACCTGATTGCGTGTTGGTGTGGGGGAATAACTGCATAATATCAAATCCTGATGAATATGTTGGAATAAATCTTGAAATCGCCCTAAAAAAAGGGGCTAAACTCATTGTGGTGGATGTTCGGCGAACTCCTCTAAGCCTCCGGGCTGACATTTGGCTAAAACCTCGGCCTTCAACTGATCTAATTCTGTCACTTGGGATGATAAAATACGTAATTGATGAAGAGCTCTACGATAAAGAGTTTATAGAAAACTACTCAGTGTGCTTTAAAGATTTACAGTCACATGTTAGGCGTTATACTCCTGAGTTGGTTGAGGAGTTAACAAGTGTTCCTAAAGACTTGGTAATTGAAACTGCGACAATGTATGCGACAACCAAACCTGCAGGTATCCAATGGGGCGTAGGTGTGGAGCAGAATGTTAACTGCATTGCTACTGACACATCTTTAATGTACCTTGTGGCACTGACCGGAAACCTAGATGCACCTGGGGGAAATGTTGTATTCTCAAGTCCGCCGACCGTAAAATACCGCGATTTCGGGTTACCCGAAAAACTTTCACAGGCACAGGCGGATAAGAGAATCGCCGGCCAAAAATATAAAATGCTTGCTTTGGTAAATCGAAGTCCACCTTACGCTATTTGGGATTCCATCATCAAAGGTGACCCGTATAAAGTTAGGGCTCTTTTCGTCGCAGGGTCAAATCTGCTAGTTGCACGTGAGAATTCTCATAGAGTTCAGGCAGCTCTAGAAGAAGTCGAGTTCCTGGTTGTTTCAGATATTTTTATGACGCCCACCGCTGAATATGCTGACATAGTTCTACCTGCAGCTACTTGGCTTGAGTATAACACAGTAGCTGATTACTGGAAGAACCACGGATATGTCTTCCCTAGACGTAAAATAGTTGAGACACCTGAGTGTTGGTCGGACCTCAAAATATTCAATGAACTCGGGAAAAGACTTGGATTCAAAGGATACTTCTGGGATCACCCAGATGACGCGTTGGACTATATCTTCGAACCCACCGGTATATCTTGGTCGGAGTTTGCCAACACTCCCTATCTGCAAGGGAAAGTGGAATACAGAAAGTATCGCAGAGACGGGTTTGCTACAAAGAGCGGAAAATTCGAATTCTACCCCAAGTCATTCAAAGACTGGGGACTTGGCC
>CAJWSH010000094.1 GCA_913046255.1 uncultured Dehalococcoidales bacterium | reverse complement strand
CTTATTAGGAACGCGCCAGAAGATTTGGGGCAAGTTCCTTACGGAGAAACAGTTGGGCCGATTAGTTCCTCTCAAGTGCAGAGACTGGTAATTGAAAATAATGAAGTAACTCCCAAAGAATGGCATATCAAGCAAGTCATTAGGGAACCTGCTTTGTGGCTCATCGTGTTAATTGGTGTTACAAATTACTACGCATTTGGTACTATAATTGCACACCAAGTTGCCTATCTTAGAGACATAGGTTTTTCAGCAATAGTAGCGGCGCTGGTTTTCAGTTTGCTGTCGGGAATGAGTGTCATCGGGAGGTTTGGATTTGGTGTCCTATCACTACGAATCAACTTGAGAAAGCTGGTAATCGCTAGCTTTGTGATGCAAGTATCTGCATTGCTACTTCTCTTGATGACAAAGAATCCCAATCTAATATATCTATACGCCGTGCTTTTCGGAATCGGTAGCGGAGCAATAGTGGTATCTCTTCCTACGGTTGTCGGGGAATATTTTGGGCGTACTCATTACCCTCAAATTATGGGTTTCATCTTCCCCATAGTTATCTCAGCCGAGTCTATGGGACCTTTCATAGCCGGAGTAATATATGACACTACCACTACTTACACAATAGCATTCGTAATAATCGCCTCTGTAAGCTTTCTCGGGTTGATATGCGCTGTGTTTCTACGACCTCCAAAGCGGTTATAGTGAGTTGTTGAACACTGCTCCATATCTTTTATCGCCACCATGGAAACTTGATTTGTAAATCGAAGAGAAATAGAGTTGAAAGTATAAATGAAAAAGTGGCAGCAGTGGGATTTGAACCTGCGGCCTTATATAAGCCTAATTAATCTCTACGAGTTCAATCTCAAATGTCAGGTCTTTTCCTGCCAGAGGGTGGTTAGCGTCTACAGTAATTGAAGCCTCAGAAACATTAGTAATAATAGCCTTAATGATGCTACCATCTGCATGTTGCGTTTGTAGTCGCTGTCCTATCTCAGGATGTACATCCTCAGATAATTGCTCTCGCTTTATTTCCAGTATTAGGTCGTCACGATGCGGACCGCATGCCTCTTCTGGTGTTAGGGTGACTGTCTTAATCTCACCAACCTGCATACCATTTACCGCTTTATTAAATCCCCCGATCATTTTCCCTTCGCCTAGTTTGAACTCCAGCGGTTGTTTACCCCTAGATGTATCAAATACGCTACCATCCTCCAATGTACCTTTGTAATGCACTTTAACCGTATCACCGTCTTTTGCCATAATTAACTCCTAGCTTCCCGTACATCCCACTATGGACGAAACCCATAACATAAGCGTAAGGGAAAATACATAATATTTCTTAAGTATTTCTCTTATCTTGATTAACCAATTCTATATAGAAAGTGGCAGCGGCGGGATTTGAACCTGCGACCAAGGGCTTATGAGTCCCCTGCTCTACCACTGAGCTACGCTGCCATTACCGACTCTAGATTAGCATTGACTTCAGGCATTGTATATGTCCTTTTAGACTGTTGTCAACCATGAGTGATAGGTGAATTTAGGCAGAGTAATGGCACTAACTCCCCCGTTTTTCATAGTCAAGGCACCAAGTAGCGTTGGGACGTTCTGGGATGTGGCATGCCCCGCGCCAGTTCCACTTACAGCTATCGCACAGGAATATATTCATTCCCAGTGCCTTTTTGATTCTGAGGGTAATTCTAGCTCTTAGTGGAGGCTTCATTTTTAGCCCTAAGTTAGTTTAGAATTCTGTTCGTAGTATATCAGGTTTGGTGCTATAGGACAAAGGATTGTGGTAGAATGAGGTGGTTTGTCGGCTGCTGCTGAAAGGGTGATCGTCATGATTACACCTCAAATCAAAAAAGAAAAAGAGCTAAATATGGATTCACTTACTTGGGGTGAGCTAATCTGGGTTAATATTGAGCGGCCAACCGAGAAAGAGACGGAGTATCTGGGCGAGCACTATTCCTTTCACCATCTTGACTTGGATGACGTACTCAGCCGAATCCAGCGCCCTAAAATTGATGAATACCAGGACTATCTGTTTTTAGTCTTCCATTTTCCGATATACCGCAAACGGGAGCGGGTGCTTACCTCCAGCCAAGTATCGGTGTTTATTGGCCAAAACTACCTGATTACGGTACATCAAGGAGAGCTTAACCCGCTGGTAAAGCTGTTTCGGGAGTGCCAGATTGATGAGGAGTCGCGGCAGGAGTATTTCAGTCAGGGCTCTGGTTTCCTTCTCTACCGCATACTTGACCGGCTGGTTGATTATTGCCTGCCGATACTAGACAAGGTTGGTGATAGTATTGAGGAGGTGGAAGACGACATCTTCTCTGACAGGAAGAGGAGCACAGTACGGGAAATCTCCATGATACGGCGTGATATTATCTCCTTCCGACGCATTATCTGGCCGATGCGGGCGGTTATTGGCAGTTTGGAACCCAGGGTGCGTCGCTTTGTTAAGCTGGATTTGTCGGTCTACTTTGGTGATATGCTTGACCATGTGGACAAGATTTGGGACGGCTTGGATGAGTATAAGGAGATTATTGAAGGATTGAGTGCTACCCATGATTCGCTGGCGAGTAACCGTACCAATGAAGTCGTACGAATGCTGACTATTATTGCTACTATTCTCTTACCTATTACTGTGGTGGCAAGTATCTTCGGCATGAACATCCCGCTACCTTTACAAAACTCAGACTTTTCCCTTATCTATGTCTTCTTGATAATGCTAGTTGTTATTGGTGGTATGCTCTACTTCTTCAGACGAATACGTGTCATCTAGTGGTGCCGCCCCAGTTCGGCGAAGGCTCTAAAGTAATGAATGTCTCACACCGGTTTTTGGTAATTTCGGTCATCTTTGTCACCAGCCTTATTACAGCTAATATCATTGCCGTAAAGGTAATAAGTGTTGGCTCTCTTATTCTGCCGGCGGCGATAGTTATCTTCCCTCTGAGCTATATTTTTGGTGATATTCTCACCGAGGTCTATGGTTATCGCTGGGCAAGGAGGGTAATCTGGCTAGGATTTTTATGTAACCTTATCTTCGTTGTATTTGCTTGGGTAGGGCAACTTCTACCCCCGGCCCCCTTCTGGGGAGGGCAGGAGGCTTATGAGAGTATTTTAGGCTACACGCCGAGACTGCTGGCCGCTTCCTTTGGTGGCTACCTAGTTGGTGAGTTTATTAACTCCTTTGTCCTGGCCAAGATGAAGCTCTTAACCAAGGGACGTTGGCTGTGGACGAGGACAATTGGCTCTACAGTAGTGGGACAGGGGCTGGACACAGCTGTATTTATTACCCTGGCTTTTGTTGGCACCCCATCATTTGCCATGATAATGATTTTGCATCACTGGTTAGCGAAGGTCGCCATCGAAGCCATTGCTACCCCTTTCACCTACGCCACGGTCAACACCTTAAAGAGAGAAGAGGGGCTTGATACCTATGACTATGAAACAAACTTTAATCCCTTTCGCATCACGGATTAGAGGAAGGTTACCAAGAAGGTGAAAATTAAGTTTCTTGGAGCGCATAACACTGAATCACAAAGCACCAAGCTCTTGAGCCTGTTAGTTGATGATATCCTAGTTTTTGACGCCGGTGGGCTTACCTCCAGCCTGTCTATATCATCCCAGCTAAAAATCAAG
>CAJWSH010000093.1 GCA_913046255.1 uncultured Dehalococcoidales bacterium | reverse complement strand
CCAAGCCAATGTGTAAGAAATGTGAAGCCCGCTGTTACGCCCCTGGCTACAGGAAGAAGATTAAAGAGGTTATGAAATTCTCCGGCTTGTATCTGATAAAACACGGCCGACTTGATTTAATGGTTCATTATTTTTTTTGAGACTAAGGTTAAGAATGAATGCTATCAGGAAAGCACTTGTTAGAGCGATAGAAACCAACTTTAAGGGAGATGCAAAGAGAATTGACCATGCCATCATGGTAACAGAATACGCCGAAGAGCTTTTGGCACGGGAAGGAGGAGACTACCGGATAGTAATTGGGGCATCTCTACTTCACGATATAGGAATCCATACTGCCGAGAGGAAGTATGGCAGCACGAGTGGCAAATATCAGGAGAAGGAGGGGCCACCCATTGCCCGCCGAATCCTAACAAAACTAGGTTTTGAGCCAGCTCAAATTGAGGAAGTTTGCCAGATTATTGCTCATCATCACAGCCCAGGTAAGATAAATACCCAGAACTTTAAAATACTCTATGACGCTGACTGGTTGGTAAATCTTAGAGATGAGTACGATATTCAAGATAGACAGAAACTAGCCAACATTATAGACAGGATATTTCTCACCAAGAGCGGCAAAGCTCTGGCTGAAGAAGTCTATCTACTAGAGGCGAGCCCAGATAAGAATTTTTCTTAGTTATAATAAGATTCGCAATATAAAGATGGGGCAGAGATGTTACGCATTTTTGACCATGAATATTCCGTCAGATATACCAGTTGATGGCTGCCTTAAGAGCTAAGTTTAAAAAAATGGCCAAGCCCATCACTCCATCTACTTCCTGGCTAAGCTCTGAGCGGACAATGTTCATCTGAGCCATTGTACCGGGGCAGGCATATAGCTTCAACCCCAGCTTCCTGGCATTGACAAGTTGCTCCTCTAATGGCTTAATGAGCCCCGTTTTTAAACCACGGCTAATGACATTTGTCATTTTAGAATCTGTCTCTTCCCCCAAGTTCTCCAAGCAACCTCTGGTGAACCGCTTTAGCCCTCCATAAGTAAGAAACATATAAACCTCAGCCTCCATAGCTAAAGCTGTCATTGCCAGCGATAGGGCGTAAGAAGCCCTATCATAGGCACCACTATGCAAAATAATGGTTACTCGCTTTTTATTTGTGGGGCTATCGGCGCTCAGCATTTGAATCGTTCTGGCTAGAGTTATTCTCCACTCTGCCGACTCCATTTTATCGATATTGACCGTAAAGCCCAACCTCTCAGCCTGAACAGGAATTGTTTCTAGAGCAGGAGCATGGTCGGTAAAAACTTCCACTACTTCGTCAGGAAGAGCCCTCTTCATCGCTTCTATCGCCCTAAGCTCAGGGTAAGGGCAAACTTCACCTCTGACATCCACCTTCATTACCTACCTCCTATCTGATTATTTTGATTACTTGCACACCAAGAAAAGCGCCAACAACCAGTGCGCCACCGAATACAAAACCATTCAAACCAAGGGAAGGCACTGCAGAGAAAAAGGAGCCAATAGCACAGCCACCAGCTAAGCCAGCTCCATAACCCATCAGTAAGCCACCGGCAAAAGCCTGGAGGTAGCGGCGCTTTTGCCGAGGCAGTCTGATTTTGAATTCCCCTGCCAGCAAGGCCCCAATGAAACCGCCAAAAATCATTCCACCATTAAGCATCAGACCCCAAGTCAGCAGCCCAGAATCTAAGGTAGGTGCAATACAAGACTCAGACAGAGTAGTAATATCAGGTGGAGGCAATTGGATTAGATTAAGGAGGCCGATAGACCAGCGCCCGACCTCACCAGTGGTCCCCCAGGGTCTCTCAAATAAATACAATAGGATATTCAATACCGCCAAGATAATCCCGGCCAGAGCAATGGGCCAAGCTCTGGTGAAGACACCTCGTTTCAAACCGCCAAGCTTATGGCAAATGGTAGCTATCTTCCATCTCGCACAAGCCGGCTTAGCTGCCGATTTGACGCCGGATTCCCGCCAGTGTATCAATAGATAGCCGATAGCGAGAACCGTAAAAGTGAGCAAGAGTGCACCCGCCCAACCAAGTGAATGAGGCAACCACACATATGGCATCTGAGAAATATAGCTACCCCACCACCAATCCCAGTGAAAAAAAAACAGCCCTATGCCAAGCAGAAAGCTGAATAAAATAGCCACTGCGGTGGTATAACCTTCTCCGATACGCCAGAGAGCCCCCGGGAAGCAACTCCCGGCAACTACCATTCCCACCCCAAACAAAACACCCGCCAACAGGATATGCAATCCCAATGGCAGCACATAGGCATTAAAGGGGCGGATACCCAGATCAAGGTTATTAGGGACCAAGTCGTACATGACCAAGGCAAAGCCGACTGTTGCTACCGCCAGTCCAGCCAGAACACCCTTCATCACCCGTCCATCCCGCAGGAGGAATAAATTGCGAAAAGCAGCGGCAAAACAGAACCGGCTACGCTGCATAATGAAGCCAAAGCTCAATCCGAATAACCAGAACACAGCCAGTCGCGGGGTCGCTTGACTCAAAGAAGCAGCACCAACAATGGCCACCACTAGCGCTGCAACACCACCCCAATTCCGCCAGTTCACCCACCACCTAGTCGACACACCGGTTGTTGGAACCTCATTACCTGCACCCCTAGAAAATCGACTGGCATTCTTTGATATGGTGGGCCATTCTGGATTCGAACCAGAGACTTCCGCGTTATCAGCACGGCGCTCTAACCAACTGAGCTAATGGCCCGCTGCATTAAACGCATTCTATCTCAAAATCAAAAGCTAAAGCAAGTATCATTTTCAAATACCAAACAATTATTGCCGTCCTTATATAAAGAAAAGCACAGCCTCTCAAAAACTGTACTTTAGTGTTACTTGTACCAAGATGTCTATTTTTTCTCTTTTATAATATCCGCAATTCTGCTCAAATCCTCTTCCATATCAACTAACAGGTAAATCAGTCTCGAAGTCATCAGCAGCATCAAAGCTCCAATGGCGGTAAAGACAAGACCTCCCAATAGAAAGGCTATCTTGGCCACTGCTGTCACCGCCCCAATACCTACCATAACAGAAGCCACAACACCAATGGCCACTACTACCCAAACCAGAACAGTGATACTAGATGCTATTATACGAAGTGCTCGGTACTTCATCTCTATTTCTGTTTATAAAATAAACTGCAATCTCATTAGGACTGCATACTAACCAATCGAGTTAATAGCCGACATAAATCAGTTTTTATTTTAAAAGAGAAGCAGCTAAAAATCAAGTCCAATAAAAGACGGAATCATAACCCATTCCCCAGCCTATCAAAGCTTCTCAATTAGCAAAGCTCTGCGGTGGATAAATCTGACTCTCTTCGCTTAGCAAGGAAAGGAGGAGTGAGGGGGAAAGAAGATTCTTCGTTCCCTTTCTGAGATCTCTTCCCTCATCTCCTGCTGAAACCATTGTTAATAGAGAGGGATACAAAGGATAAAGATGACACACAAAAATAAAAACCTTAAAAACCGGATAGCGGAAGGAAGGTAACCTACTCTGAAGATTCAGAGATCGACCTAGGAGCTAATAGGCTTTAAACCTATACTCCTTAGAAAGGAGGTGATCCAGCCGCAGCTTCCGCTACAGCTACCTTGTTACGACTTCGTCCCAATCATCAGCCCCACCCTAGGCGACTGCCTCCCCGACAAGTCGGGGTTAGCCCATCGACTTCAGGTGTTGCCAACTTTCATGACGTGACGGGCGGTGTGTACAAGGCCCGAGAACGTATTCACCG
>CAJWSH010000092.1 GCA_913046255.1 uncultured Dehalococcoidales bacterium | reverse complement strand
CAATTGAGGCTACCAGTGTCATGTCTCCTTCGCTGTTCTGGTAGTCAATTTCGATATTATCGCCTACTACATATCCCCTATCTGCCAACCCCTCGATAATACCCTCTCTGGTGGCATCAAGTGCAGGATGAGTTACTATTTGACTTATGCCGATTTGATAAACCTTCTTTGTCGTCCCACAACCAGTCGCAAGCGATAGTGTTGTGACTAACATTGCTGCCATTAAGGCGCAGACCATTATTTTTGCTAAACCTTTGGTTTTCATGAAATCTCCTTTTAATTTTTTAGTTTTCAATCTAGAACGAACTAAACTACATATTTGACCTCCATTACCTCCACAGTATCATACTCAATTCAGCATTGTATCAGCTTTACTTCGTTTATTCAATATGCCTTATGACAGGAAGTTCTAGCCCAATCTCAGCTGTGAAAATTGAATCGAATTACAATTCCCTCTCCATTTTTAAGTGCCTAATGTCGACTTCGTTGAAAGGTATACTCGATTCGGCGAAGCCGTGTGATTTATAAAAAGCCACAGATGAGTACTGGGCATGGAGAACAACCTTCCTTGTCTGTCTATTTCTTAGCTCTGCAAGCAGGAATGAGATTATTCTACTCCCAATTCCTTTACCGCGGAAGTGTTTTAAGATAGCCATTCTCTCTATTTTTGCCACGCCTAGAGATGGGAAAAGAACCCGGGCTGTGCCGATAACTCTCTTACCATCTTTAACCACGATATGCATAGCTTCACTATCATTATTATCTAACTCAATGTCTTCTGAGATACCTTGTTCCTCAACAAAAACCTCTTTCCTGACTTTAAAGGCTTCTGCTAACTCTTTTTCACTTTCTATTAGCTTGTAGTTAAGTTTATCCATGCTTTCACTAAAGAATATATCCAAAATCGCACTGATTATATCTCAAAAGTGCCAGTTATACTATGAAGATATAGGGGCGATGGAGACACCGACCAGGATAGGTGATAACCTACCTTTGGTGTTTTAATACACTGGCTCTAAAGAAGGTAAACAAGCCATGATAACCTAAATTATACCTTGCTTTAGTACAAAATGGACGCATAGGTACGCCTGAGTAGGGCTTATCTAGATCGCATATTGCTGGTTCTTCGTAGTGCCAACATTACTATACCACTGAGAATCAGGTTCAGTCCGGAGGGGAAACATTAGTAGCTATATCAGACCAGCTGACACCCTGCTGGCTAATAGCTACTAATGACTGAACACCTAGCTTTCCGCTATAGTTATTCGTACTATAGTCTCATCTTGTCTGAGGGCTTCAAGAACATTCATTCCATCTTTAAGCTGACCAAATACCGAATGCCTTCCATCAAGGTGAGGTTGAGGAGTATAGGTAATAAAAAACTGGGAACCATTGGTATTAGGGCCGGCGTTAGCCATTGACAGAGCGCCGGTGACATGGGTGTGATCGGTAAACTCATCAGCAAATTTGTATCCAGGACCGCCACGTCCGGTTCCGGTAGGGTCTCCTCCCTGTGCCATAAATCCGGCGATAATACGATGGAATGTAGTACCATCGTAGAATCCCTCACGTGCAAGAAATACGAAGTTGTTTACTGTTATTGGGACATCATCAGCAAATAGTTCCAGCACTATATCCCCTTTTCCTGTTTCAATGGTAGCCGTGTATTCTTTACTGGTGTCAATTGTCATCGGTGGCGGTGTTGAGTAAGTCTTGGGCTCTGGTGTTGATGATGATTCTGAGGATGTAGAAGCACATGATGTCATAAAAAGTGTTGTTGGAATCAGGATAAGGCCGCTAAGTATTCGGGATAAACTTCGTTTTGCCATGTATCGTTCTCCTTTCTTGAAAATGAGGCTAGCCAAGCAAAATTAGGTTCAAACCTCTATCTTTCGAGCTTATTATACAAGATTTCCCATTAAATATAAAATGGGGAATGTTATTCTAGTTTTGTAGGGAGAGATGGTGTGTATGGTAATAAACCGTCAGGTGGTGCAATTGGCTCAAACAAAACAGTAAACTAAAATCCTTCCCGCGCTACAACTGGGCTTGTTTTTTGAGGAGGTCACTTTTTGTATTTCTCCTTTTTCTTTGCTTGTTCCAAATCGTCTTCCAACTCCTCCAGTTGTAACAGCATGGATACTGGGGCGGAGTGTTCTGGTAATCGTGCCTTTAGCTCAACTATCTTTTGTTCAATCTCTTTTATTCTATCTGTACTCATTTCACTCCTCTTTCTAGATTCTGGACGTAAAACTACTGGTTAGGGCACCTGACATCAAATTCTGAGATCGATGTTCTATCCGCTTTTCTGCAGGTGTATGGAATGATAAAACCGCTAATCTTTGACCATGCCTATTGGTATTCTGTGGCAGCTTATCTAGTGGCTTGGGGTGAGTGGAGGGATTTGAACCCTCGATCTCCAGGGCCACAACCTGGTGCCTTAGACCGCTAGGCTACACTCACCATACAATACAGTTATTATAGCCGAAAAATTATTACCATTCAATGAGTCTATGACTACCTGTGGGCTAGTTCAACTATGGTCACTCCCTCCCCTCCCTCTCCGTAACCACCGGCTTGGTGTGACTTGACCAGTGAGTGCCTTGCCAATTGAGACCTGACGGCTTGGCGTAGAATTCCTGCCCCCTTGCCATGTATTACTATGACCCGGATCAGTCCAGCCATGAAGGCATCGTTTAAGTATTTATCCAACCTGAGAAGTGCTTCATCTACAGTAAGGTAGCGCAGATGTATTTCGTCTAATATCGGAGATCTATTTCTGCTATTTTTGTCACTTGACATTGAACTGTTCGCCTCTTGCCGATTTTAGCATTATTTCTGGATGCGGAGCAACAGATATCTTGTCGCCAGAAAAGCAAAGGAGATAATCCTAGCAGCGGCAGTATTGACTGTCACAGGAAGATAAATCATAGCAACTTAGAGAATATTAGATTGACATGGAAGTGAGTGATAATTATAATGCCTTATATGGCAAGTAGTTGCCGATTAATTTATTGATTGAGGAGCGCAAGGAGTGGTAGGTCAATGGAGTCGTGAGATAGAGAGGGGGAAAATAGCAATTCTGCGAATTCTGGGCAACTCTCAGGGAGCGGTCGGGAGCAAAGTCATCGCTCGTCAACTGAAGGAGGATTACGGGGTTGAACTATCAGAAAGGGCAGTGAGGTATCATCTGAGACTACTAGACGAACGAGGTCTTACCCATAAGGTAAGTCAGCGAGATGGCCGGGTAATTACTCAGCTGGGGTGCGAAGAGTTGGAGAATGCCATGGTTGCTGATAAGGTAGGCTTTGTCATTGATAAGATAGAACTCCTTGCCTATCAGGCATCATTTGACCCGATTAAGCGTGTCGGTATGGTACCTGTCAATGTCTCACTGTTTCCCAAAGAGAAATTTACCTTGGCTCTTAAGGCAATGAGGGGTGCTTTCAAGGCTGGGCTGCGGGTCAGTGATTTGGTGGCAATAGCTTTAGAGGGGGAGAGGTTGGGTGGTATACTGGTAACGGAAGGGAGTATAGGTCTGGCCACTGTGTGTAGTATTGCCGTTAACGGGACGCTATTCAAAACGGGTATCCCGATGGATTCTCGGTTTGGTGGTATCCTGCAACTCAAAAATCATAAACCATGGCGGTTTACTGATGTTATAGGCTACACTGGATCCTCTCTAGATCCCTCAGAAATATTTATAGCTAGCCGGATGACCAGTGTCACTCGCGCGATAAAGTATGGCGATGGCAAGATAGTGGCTAACTTTCGT
>CAJWSH010000091.1 GCA_913046255.1 uncultured Dehalococcoidales bacterium | reverse complement strand
CCGTGGAGGAACTGGAAGGTGCTCTGGAGGAAGGGATGGGCTTTGATGGCTCCTCCATTGAAGGCTTTGCTCGTATTGATGAGAGCGATATGGTGGCCTTACCTGACCCCGATACCTTTCAACTCCTCCCCTGGAGGCCTCGAGAGCACCATGCCGTAGCCCGAATGTTCTGCGATATTCTAAGACCCGGTGGTGACCCTTTTGAAGGCGATCCCAGGTATGCCCTGCAAAGAAACTTAAAGCGGGCAGCGGAGCTGGGATATACTTTCTATGTTGGCCCGGAGCTGGAGTACTTCTACTTCCGAGACTCCAATGAGACTGAGCCCTTGGATGGGGGAGGTTACTTTGACACGGCTCCTTTAGATACCGCCACTGACATGAGGCGAGAGACGGTTCTTACCCTGGAGGAGATGGGCATTGGCATCGAATATTCCCACCATGAGGTCGCCCCTAGCCAGCATGAGATAGATATGAGGTATACCGACGCTCTTACTATGGCTGATAATGTAATGACCTACCGTCTGGTAGTCAAGCAAATTGCCCTAAAGCATGGGGTCTATGCTACCTTTATGCCCAAGCCTGTCTTCGGTATGAATGGCAGCGGTATGCATGTACATCAGTCGCTGTTTAAGGGTGAGCGCAACGTCTTCTTTGATGCCAGTGACGAGTATCATCTTTCTAAGACAGCCAAGTACTATATTGCCGGACTGTTAAGGTATGCTCCTGAAACTACATCCATAACCAGTCAGTGGGTTAATTCTTATAAGCGGCTGGTTCCTGGCTATGAAGCACCGGTGTATCTCTCTTGGGCTCGGCACAACCGGGCTGACCTCATCCGTGTTCCCGAGTACAAGCCGGGCAAGGAAAGCTCCACCAGGATAGAGTTCAGGCCCCCCGACCCTGCTTGCAACCCCTACCTTGCCTTCAGCGTGATGCTGGCCGCCGGGTTGGAAGGTATTGAGAAGGAATATGAGGTTCCAGAGCCCGTGGAGGAAAATGTGTATGAGATGAGCGAGGCGGAGAGGGCGAAAAGAGGAATAGACACCCTGCCGTCTAGCCTCTGGGAGGCTATTAAGCTCACGGAAAAGAGTGAGCTAGTACGAAGGGCCCTTGGAGATCATGTTTTTGATGCTTTTATCAAAAACAAAACAATTGAATGGGACCAGTACCGGACCCAAGTGACCGAACATGAGCTTAAGAAATATCTCCCTCTCTTGTGAGTCGAATATAGTTCGCTTCCTTTCTTTGCCCTGCTCTCTAGGCAGGAAACATGCCTACTACTAGACTCGTTTTGTTAGCTATATAATAAAGGAAAGAACTGAAGAGAGCAGTATTGTAGCTGATGCAGTTTTTCAGCGGACCAGCACACAATCTCTCATGCGCATGGCTATTATAGAGCCGTTGTATTTACCTTGCACTGTCACTGTTTGTTCTTTAATTAGCTTGTTTAACTCGGCTCCGTATTTCTTAGAAAATAAGCAGCGGACGCTCTGTGGCCCCTTTTTTTCAGCACCGGTTAGAGCAATATAATGAACATCGAAAGTATCACTAGCTTCTATTTTTGTCACTACCCCTGTTAGCTTAAGAATCTTACCCACAAATTCTACATTTGCGGCCGCCTCGTCTGCTTCATAAGCTGAAATCAATTGTTCAATGGTTGTCTCTTTTGCGGCTGGTATTGGCTCGGGCTCGGGTTCCTTTATTTGTTCAGGCTTAGGTTCTGGCACTTGTTCGGGCTCTGGAACTGACTCAGGTTCAGGCTCTGGTATACATGTTGGCGTTAGAGGAGCATGATTGGGCAAAAAAGATACCTCAGCTTCCTCTCTTATCGGAGATTCCGGCTCATGCGATTCTTCTCTTTTCAGTTGGCTGAAGGTCTTGGGTATTTTTTTATAAAATCCGGACAAAAGAGGGTAACCACACCATTGACAGGCCCAGTCCTCAGTTCTTGCGGTCTCCCGACCACAATTGGGGCACTTCCCCATTCGATCACCTCTTCCCGAAGTACTCACAAGAATAGTATTTTGCCAGTGTGATCACACCGGAGTTGTAATTGGCACCCCAAGCAAATTTGAATCGCTGGGATATAGCTAAATTGCTTAACAAATTGAGTGTATCACAGATAATGGAGTTAAGCAATTAGGGGAATGATGCTGAAATATCTCATGGTGATCTCTTTTGGCGGTTTCAATGTACTCCAGATGTTAACGTTAATCAGAATCATCGATGAAACCTGTGTTTCTCGAACAGAATTTTGCCAGCGTGCCAGTACCGGATGGACTTGTGGGACTTGACCATTGGGATGGGGTCGGCATGGAAGTTGCCTCGGCTGAAGTTAGCCTTTCCTCCACTCACTTCGACGAAGCACTCGCTTTGGTCATCAAACCTTCCGGATGCGCCCTTCCCGCTAATTTGGGCCGCGATACTCTGCGCCACCGCCTCGCCTTCATGGTGAGCAAAGGCTCTTGCCTAAAAAGATATTCCTCCAGTCCTGCAGAAGTCTTTACCATCAGTTTGTGCGAACTCTTTTACGCTACATCTAACCTCTAATCATAAACGTCGACACCTCTTGCCTCAAGCTGGGGGACATAGTTATTAATTGATTCCGCGCTCAAGGGATTATACTTCAAAATCACAGTGTCTCCACCTGTAAGCCCTGCATTATCAACTAGTGCCGAGATATCGCTGATGTTGTTGTCGTAAAGGTCAAACACCTTTAGGTTAATAAGACTAGTCAAGTCTGAGATGTCACTGATGTTGTTACTGTTAAGCCAAAGCCACTCCAGGCGAATAAGTCTAGCCAGCGGGGAGATATCGCTGATGTTGTTGTCTCCAAGGTGAAGTATCTCCAGGTTAATAAGTCCTGCTAGGGGTGTGATACTGTGGATGTCGCTGTCCTCAAGGTGAAGCCACTCTAGGTTACTAAGACTGGCTAAGGCCGAGATATCGTTAATGTCGTTGCGACCAATGTTTAGCCTTTGCAGTTTACTAAGCCCCGCCAAGGGTGAGATGTCGCTGATGTAGTTGTCCCAAATGCTAAGTGCTTGTAGGTTACTAAGACCAGCCAGTGGTGTGGTATCGCTGATATTGTTGTTGAAAAGGTAAAGCCACCAGAGGTTGGTAAGTCCCGTCAGGGGTGAGATGTCGCTGATGATGTTGTCCGTAAGGTCAAGCCGCTCTAGATTTATGCAATATTCCAAACCCGTAATATCGCTAATACCTCTCTCTGGAGCATCAAGCAAGATGATAGCCTCTAGGTCAGATGTAGAGATAGGACCTTCAGGTTTATCTATGGTCTCACGAATGGCAGTTTCAAGATTTGCGTCAGGGAATGTTACTGATGCGAGTGTTGTCGTTGGCGGCGGTGTCGTACCACATGCACAGACAGACAATATCAGAATCGTGGTTAGAACAATAACCACCAATAGCCACTTGGCTATATGATAATTGAGGTGTCCTCGCATCATCGCATTTGGCCTCTCTAAAAACTACCACGGTCTTATCTTTTTAAGCTGGTTTGTATATTTACTGAGTTTAATCTTCGATTGGATGGTTGTCAATGTCCTTTTGAACTATTTCCACAGCTTTAAAACGGAGGCAATACAGGTATTATCAGGTAAGTGTTAAGTGGGAAGCGGGTTGGGTTGCATTAAGAAATAGTGTTAGGTCGGGTTAACCCTCAGAGAAGTTTGGGTATTTTGGACCCTAAGTGATCGAATTAGCTATAAAAATTGGTACCCCCAAGCGAATTCGAATCGCTGTTGCCGGCGTGAAAGGCCGGTGTCC
>CAJWSH010000090.1 GCA_913046255.1 uncultured Dehalococcoidales bacterium | reverse complement strand
CCCCTCGCCCTCTGGCCATATCCAAGAGTTTGACGGAAGGGTCAACTCCGGTCTCTATCCCAAGAGCCTGAGCGAAGCGACCACTGCCTACCCCTACCTCAAGCCAGGGCTTGGGTAACAAAGGTAACACTTCCTGAAAGGCTTTTACCTCAATAGCAAAGATAAGCTTTTCCTCACCCTCAAACCAGGCATCATATTCCGAAGCTAAGTGGTCGAAAAGGGAGGCTTCTAAATTAACAGTCGACTTTGGAACCGGATATCCTTGGTTAATCATATCACATCCATTTTATACCTAGCTAACCTGCTTCTCGCATTCCTGGCAGTACCCCTCCAGGCACAACTCAGCCTTGTTCACCTTAAAACCGCATTTACGCTGCACCTTAGCTACTAACTCACCAACTAGATGGCTCTCAAACTCCACTACCTTTCCACAGCGCTTACATACCAGATACTGATACTCCATTGAGCGCTTTATTCCATAATAGCAGCGTACCTGTCCCAACCGTCTCTCATCCACCAGACCCAATTTCTTAAACAAATGAAGATTACGATATACCGTAGCCAGGCTAATGGACTCGTATTTACTACTGGCTCGTCGGTATATTTCCTTGGCATCCATATGCCCCCCAGCCTCACGGATAAGGTCAAACAGCAACCTTCGCTGTGCGGTTACCGGGTGACCCACCATTGCGCCCGAAGCACCAATGCGAATGTTTCTCATTCTCATACATCAATTCTAGCCGTTATTATCGCTGCTGTCAAGGAATTAGCTTATTGGGACTTGTCATTTTAACATGGCCTTCTTTTCCCCACAATCTCCAGTTCATAGCTCCTGGAAAAGACCCGTCTGAGCTACCTAAATGGCACATTGGCTGCCGGGTAGCTCCTACTATACCCTGCATCTTTTCTTCTCCGCCGATTTATGTTACAGTAGCATAGACTATTTAAGAGGATAATAAGAATCTTGCGGAAGAGCTTAGGGCACTTAAAAAGAGCAGTAAGCGAGCGAAGAAAGTTGTTCAATCTAATTTAATTACACTTAACTTATAGGAGGCAGTATGGAAACTCAAAATATTTTAGAACAAGTAAAAAAAGCTGAGGTAAAACTTGTAAGTTTACAATTCACTGATTTGGTCGGCGTGGTGAAGGAGGTCATCATACCAGTTGAAGAATTGGAAGATGCACTGACCAATGGCGTATGGTTTGATGGTTCTTCGATTGAAGGCTTTGCCAGAATACAGGAAAGCGACCTATTTCTAAAACCAGACCCGACAACCTATTCTGTTGTACCATGGTTAACAGAAAACGGTAAAACAGCAAGGCTAATCTGCGATATCTACGGAGCCGACGGGGAATCCTTTGAAGGGGATCCCAGACTTGTTCTTAAAAGAACAATTGCTGAAGCAACTGAAATGGGGTTCCGATATTATGTTGGTCCTGAACCAGAATTTTATCTATTCAGAAAGGATGATGCCGCAAAAAAAACTCCTATAGATTCTGGGGGTTACTTTGAGATTTCTTCCTCTGAGGGTTACGGGATTATAAGAGAAATAATTGCTGCACTCAAGGCATTTAGAATTAATGCTGAAGCATCGCACCATGAAGTTGGCCAAGGTCAATACGAAATAGATTTTAATTACGGGCATTGTCTGGAAGTAGCTGACGAAGTACTCACCCTAAAATATACTGTAAAGAAAATTGCCGAAATACACAATTTAGAGGCAACCTTTATGCCAAAACCGATAATGGGTGTTGCCGGTTCCGGAATGCACATTCACCAAAGCT
Organism: uncultured Dehalococcoidales bacterium; assembly: GCA_913046255.1. Taxonomy (GTDB): domain Bacteria; phylum Chloroflexota; class Dehalococcoidia; order Dehalococcoidales; family ARS1013; genus ARS1013. The sequence goes on along the minus strand of CAJWSH010000090.1, from coordinate 2,008 downwards.
TATTTGACATTAAAACAAAAGAAAACGCCTTTCACGATGAAGACAATCAATACAAGTTATCAAAGATTGCCCACAACTTTATTGCCGGGCAAATGAAATATATTATCGCGATGTGTGCAATTCTTTGTCCCACGGTAAACTCTTATAAAAGATTGATTTCCGGGTTTGAAGCCCCGGTATATATTACCTGGGCTAGCAGGAATCGCTCCTCCCTTATAAGAGTGCCTTTATGGTTCAGGCAAAAACGGGAGGCGGCAAGAATCGAGTTAAGATGTCCAGACCCAACCTGCAATCCATATTTAGCCTTTGCCGTTATGTTAAAAACTGGCTTAGCTGGAATTAAAACTAACCTAATGCCGCCTAAACCAGTGGAAGAAAATGTATATCAACTGGATAACGAACGTTTGGTAGACAAAAATATCGATGTTTTGCCAACATCATTATGGGAAGCATTAAATGAGCTAAAAAAGAATAAACTGATTAAAGAAGTTCTCGGAAATCATTTATTTGAAAGGTATGTTAGTATAAAAACAGAGGAGTGGGAGGAGTTTAAGGCGCAGGTTACATCTTGGGAGATAAATAAATACTTAGGAGTTTATTAAATTTCTCGCCAGGGCTCATAAACTCCGTCCGTTATTGCCACCATATGCGGAACACAAGAAGGCTGGATACCCCCACTCTATGAATACCCAGCCTCTACGTTGAAACTGATACACGCGATATCAGTCTTAGCTCTTCCCTATCCTGAACATTTTAGTCCCACATGCGGGGCACACACCTTGAGTCGCCGGCTTGCCATTCTTCATAGTTATACTTCTGGCATCTCTCATCTCTTTTTTGGTTCGACATTTCACACAATATGCTTGCATTGAATTTACCTCCTTTTTGGGTATGAATGATAAACCATCCACTCCGGTAATGTCAATAGCCTAAAGGGCCAATATGGAGGAAAATAAAAAAATTTTATAAATATAGGTCAAGCATTGTTATAGCGGCTTCCCTCGCCTCCACAACTTCTAAACCGGGCTTTGCTTCTTTAAGCCTTTGCGCAATCCTGAGGCCAATTCCATCATCGGCAAGAATAGGGTTACCGACTCCTAGGACGAGCGCATCCACACCCTTACCTTTGACTTTTTATATTGCTCACTGGGCAGGAGCGTCAGACGGAAACTACTTCTTTAATCTCTGGTATCTGTTCCTTGAGCAATCGCTCAATCCCATCCCGCAAGGTCATAGCCGACATAGGGCAGCCGGCACAGGCGCCTTTAAGCTTCAACTTAACCACACCTTCACTAACCTCTACTAGCTCAACATCGCCTCCGTCTGCCTGTAAAGCCGGTCTTACTTTGGCTAAAGCCGATTCTACCTTTTCTCGCATAGTTTGCCTCCTTATCCCCCTCTTTTTAATGTCTTCCCCAAGCCCCCGTCACTGTTTTATACACACTTACTTCAAGCGGCATTCTTCCCGGAAGTGAATGAGTAGCACAGGCACCGAAAGCAGCAATCAGGCCAGACTTTTCCCTTAAGAGCTTGACCATCTCCTCCTGCTCTTCCAGCCTTACTGACCCGTTTATGAAGCTCACCGCTAGCTCACCATCGCTTAAAGATTCAACATCCTTCCTCTTAAAATCCAGCGCCACCGGCCATAAGACTATATCCACCGCCTCCGCTACTTTCAGCATATCCTCGTTAAGGTCAATGACCGTGACCTCACAGCCTCCGCATGAAGCACGCCAATAAAAAGCGACCTTGGGTTTTGCCATCATCAAGTTACAGCTCTGGACTTTAGTATGCGGTAAAGTGGAATACTCTGTTTATTATAGCTAGATATGGCAGATATTACAAATTTTTAATTCGACAGCAGATATAACCCTATCCGGCACAACCTCTTGACAAGTATCGGCCAGCGAATTAAAGTATTCGCTAGTGAGTTATACTAAAAAGGAGTGATGAGAAATGACATTTACTTTGGACCCAATCTCTCTAACCAATCTGATACTCAGTGTCA
>CAJWSH010000089.1 GCA_913046255.1 uncultured Dehalococcoidales bacterium | reverse complement strand
GTAACCCCAGAACTGGACGAGGGGCCAGTGGCAACCTACTGCACCTTTCCGATTAGGGGTGAACCCTTTGACCGCTACTGGCAAGCAGTAAGAGGTAAAACCGCGGCCGAGATTAAAAGAGAGGAAGGCGACGACAATTCCTTGTTCAAGCTCATCAGAAAACAAGGCCTGACTCGAGAGTCTCCGTTGATAATTGCCACCCTTAAGGCTTTTAGTCAGGGCAAAGTCAGAGTAACTGATAGCAAAATTGTTGATAGACAAGGCATACCGGTCAATGGCTACAATTTAACTAATGAGATAAACGGGCTGATCAGAGAGGAGTCCGACAAGCTGGAGTAAGTTATTATATCGATCATCTACTCCTTAGTAGACTTCGAATTCCAAATATTCGTATTAAAGCATCGATTAGAATATATTGGCGACAAGGATCAATCTTCTATTAGCAAATCAGGGTAAGGCAGGGATTACTTGTCCTTGATGAATTCACCCGGCGCTATTGCGAACTTTATAACGAACCACTATAATTACTTCTTTTTCTTTTTCTTCTTGGTCTTTTCTTCCTCTGGTTTGGATAAAATCTCGTCAACAATACCGTATTTCACCGCCTCCTTAGGGTTGAGATAGAAGTCACGATCGGAATCCTGCGTTATCCTTTCCAGCGGTTGCCCGCTGTGTTTAACCAAGATCTGTCGAAGTATATCCTGCAGCCTCATAATTTCGCGAGCGGCGATTTCAATATCGGAGGCCTGTCCCTGGGCCCCACCACTCGCCTGATGTAGATGAATTGTGGAATTAGGTAGAGCGAAACGCTTACCCTTAACCCCAGCACAGAGGAGAATGGTTCCCATGCTGGCAGCCATACCAATACAGATGGTGGACACATCAGGGCGTATCAACTGCATCGTATCGTAAATAGCAAGACCGGAGGCGATAACGCCACCGGGGCAATTAATATAAAGCTGAATATCTTTATCCGGATCCTCCCGTTCTAGATAAAGAAGCTGAGCAATGATAACATTAGCTACCTGATCATTAATCGGCATACCCAGCATGACGATGCGCTCTTTTAAGAGCAGTGAGTATATGTCAAAAGCTCTCTCTCCCCTGACGCCGCTCTCAATCACCATCGGGATAACATTTGTTGGATGATTATTCATTTTACCTCCCTTTTTGTTGTTTGAATTTTCTTTCCTGAGCCCTTGGCTATTTCAACCAGCCGCTGGATAGTTTTTTGGCTCATCAGTAATTGCTTTACCTTTTCACGAGACTGTGGGCTATTTAAAAACTTCTGCTGCTCTTCTTTTTTAGAGACAATATTTTTGGTCATCCGTTCAATCTCGGCATCTATCTCAGCATCGACAACATCAATCTTTTCTGCTTTAACTACTTCACCCAGCACAAGATACTTGATAACTCGTTGGTGAGCGTATGGCCGGAGCTCACGTTGCAATTCTTCCACTGATGTCCTATTAAGCCTTTCCAGATACTCCTCTCGGCTTTTGGCTGCCATCTGCCAGTTCTGTAACTCTTGATTAATCATTTGTTCAATATCTAGGTTCACCAGAATCGGGGGGAAGTCCACCTTGCTCTTTGCAGCCACAGCATCAATTACCTGTTCCTCATACTCAAGCCTAGCTTTCTCCTCAGCTCTCCGTTTCATGTCGGTAGAGATACGCTTTCTAAGTGAACCTAAGGTCTTAATGTCAGAGGCGACTCCTTTAGCTAAATCATCGTTAATTTCTGGCAACCTTTCTTCCTTTATCTCTATAATCTTTACCTTAAACAACGCTTCTTTCCCAGCTTGCTCACTATCATGGTAATCATCAGGTAGTTTAAGCTTAAATTCTTTCTTTTCATCTCTTTTCATCCCCAATAGTTGTTCGGCAAACCCGGGCACAGGAGAGCCTAAATCAGAAGTAACCTGACATTGTGCTCTTTCATCATTTATAAAAGGCTTACCTTCGATACTGCTTGAAATATTCAGGCCGACCAAGTCTTTAGCCGCTACTTGGCGCTCTACAGGCTCAAATATAGCCTGCTGATGACGTATTTGCTCTATAACAGCGTCAACCTCACTTTTACCTGATTTTATACGCTCTGGCTTAATTCTAATACGACGATAGTTACCAAGTTTAACCTTGGGTGGCAATGGCACCGTTGCCTTAAATACTACCGGGTCGGTTTTAGATATCGTAATAACAGGCTGGGCAAAAGGTTCAATCTTTTCCTCTTTAATAGCATCAGCACAAGCTTTAGGCAATAATTCATTGAGAGCATCTTCAAGGAGATTCTCTTTGCCTATATGCTGCTCCAACACCGCTCGTGGTGCTTTCCCTTTGCGAAAGCCAGGAACACTTGCCTTTTTTACCAAGTTGGCATAGGACTTTACCAAAGCTTTCTCTACTTCAGCCGGCTCCATCTCGACAATCAGAAAGGCTTCACTATTTTCTATTTTCTTACTCAGTACTTTCATTACTATCTCTACGATTTATACCTATTTCTCTCGAAGGCACAGGTGCAACTGGCTAAGCTGCTCCTCGGTAACCGGGGATGGAGCATCAAATAACAAATCAACCGCACTCTGAGTCTTGGGGAAAGCAATGACCTCCCTGATGGTATTCTCTCTTGCCAGCAGCATCAAGAGACGGTCAATGCCAGCAGCAACACCACCATGAGGCGGGGCACCGTACTCAAAAGCTTCCAGCATGTGCCCAAACAGTTGGGTAATTTCTTCTAGACTATAGCCCAGCAGTTCAAATATCTTTCTTTGGAGCTTACTTGTGTGAATTCTAATGCTGCCGCCGGCAATCTCGCAACCGTTAAGGACCATATCGTAATGTCTGCCATATGCTTTTCCAGGGGCAGTATCCAGAAGGGGCATATCTTCATCCCTTGGTATCGTAAAGGGATGGTGCATTGGCTGCCAATGTCCGCTGTCTCCATTCCATGCCAGTAAGGGGAAGTCAACAATAAAAGCAAAGGCAAGACTATCTGATGCCGCCAGCCCAAGCCGTTGACCCATCTGCCGACGCAGTTCACCCAGTACCCGATTAACCAGATCGTTTTCACCGGCAATTATAAGAAGTAGGTCACCCATATCAGCGGCCAAACACTCAGCCATCTCTTTAACTTGGCCCAATGTGAGAAACTTAGCTGCCACCGACCTTACCATCTCACTGGTCAAATCATCCAATTTATCTGAGGATGTATCCAATGATATGGTTATTAAGCCTCCGGCACCAAGGCTCTTTGCCATCTCATTTAGTTCATTAAGCTGGTGGCGGCTATAATTGCTGCAACCAGGGGCACATATGCCCTTTACCTTACCCCCTTGATTGATAGTAGAGCTAAAGATGGCAAAACTAGATTGGCTGGCAATGTCCGATAAGTCTCCTATCTTCATACCAAAGCGCAAATCGGGCTTATCAGTGCCATATTGCTCCATTGCCTGAGCATAAGTAAGCCGAGGGAATGGCTTATTAAGGGACATTTTCGGTTTAATCTGCTCCACCATACTGGTGAAAAGCTCCTCAAGCAGGTTGATAATATCATCCTCTTCGACAAAGCTCATCTCCAAATCAAGCTGAGTGAATTCTGGTTGGCGATCGGCACGGGTGTCTTCGTCGCGAAAGCATCTGGCTATCTGGTAATACTTCTCTATGCCGGCTACCATGAGTAGCTGTTTTAATTGCTGTGGTGATTGAGGCAGAGCATAGAACTTACCAGCTTGGACACGGCTGGGCACCAGGTAATCGCGAGCCCCCTCGGGTGTACTTTTTATCAGTATTGGTGTTTCTATCTCGATAAACCCTCTAGCATCAAAAAAATCACGCATAAATTTCACTACGCGATGCCTGAGATTCAGATTGTTTTTCATCCGAGC
>CAJWSH010000088.1 GCA_913046255.1 uncultured Dehalococcoidales bacterium | reverse complement strand
CGGTGCTGCGCCCAAGATTATTCGTGACAATGTCGGGATCCCAATTGAGATGGCTCTAGCGTCGGTGGATAGCCGTCTGCGCCAGGAGGGCATTAGAAACCGGGCTTCAATTGTAGTCTCCGGTGGCATCAGAAACAGTGGTGATCTGGCAAAGGCGATTGCCCTTGGCACTGACGCTGTCTATATTGGCACTGCAGCTTTAATTGCCCTAGGTTGCACCGTGTGCCAGCAGTGCCATACCGGGAAATGCGCCTGGGGTATCTGCACCACCGACCTAGCGCTCACTAGGAGGATTAATCCTGATATTGGCGCCCGGCGGTTGGCCAATCTCCTTCGTGGCTGGAGCCTGGAACTGAAGGATATGCTGGGCGGTATGGGTCTTAACGCTCTGGAAAGTCTACGCGGTAATCGTCTGCATTTAAGGGGTGTTGGGCTTACCGATACTGAGCTTGAGATTCTAGGAGTCAGGATGGCTGGGAGCTAAAAGATGGCTAAAAATATTAAAAAGACGAGTTTGGTAGCTAGGATAGATGCCAACGACCTTTCCCATCGACGACTCAACGCCCAAGTCAAAGAACTGGTAGCCAATGGTACGCGCAAGATTGAGCTGCGTAGTGTTTATGGGCAGAGATATATCGGTACTGACTTAAATAGGCCGGTGGAGATCGAAATCTTCGGTGTTCCCGGAAACGACTTGGGAGCCTTTATGGACGGATCCAAGATTATCGTCCGCGGCAATGCTCAAGATGGCTGCGGCAATACTATGAATGATGGTGAAATAATCGTCCACGGCCATGCCGGGGACATCATTGGTCTCTCAGCTAGGGGTGGTAAAATTTTTGTCAGGGATGATGTTGGCTATCGGGCCGGCATCCATATGAAAGAGTATCAGGATAAGAAGCCGATACTGGTTGTCGGCGGCAGCGCCCAGGATTTTCTCGGTGAGTATATGGCTGGTGGCGTTCTGGTTATACTGGGTCTAAATCTGGGTAAAGGAGAGCATCTTAAAGCTAATTTTATCGGTACCGGAATGCATGGTGGGGTTATTTATCTCAGGGGAGATGTTCAGGATTATCAACTGGGTAGAGAAGTAGGTGTTGCCGAGCCTGAGGCAAATGATTGCTATGTTTTAAGGGAGCTTGTCGGTGAATTCGCTACCCATTTTGGTTATGATGCTGAAGAGATATTGGAGTGTAAATTTACCAAGCTCTTTCCTCGCTGGCTCCGCCCTTATGGTCGACTCTATGCCTATTAAGAAGTGAGTGAAGCATGTCTAGCGTACTTATTATAGCTCCCGAAGATGAAGCAAGGACGAAGCTACTTTCAAGTCTGACTCAGATGGGCTTTACCTGTTCGATTGCCAGTGATCAGGAAAAAGTAGCGGAGCAAGTTATTAAAAAAGCCCCCGCCCTAATGCTGGTGGCCACAAATAGCTATCCGGCAAAAATGAGTGAATTGTGGCAAAGGCTTAAGTTTGAGCGGCATCCACCGATTATTGTGCTAACTAGTAAAGAGATGCTTTATAGCCTTGATGTTGAGCTGGTGGATGATTTTGTTATAACGCCGTATGATGTAAATGAACTGGCATTAAGAGTAAAACGATTGCTCAAGAGAACCTCCAAACGGGATAGTGACCAGCTAATCGAATGCGGCGACCTGATAATAGACCAGGCCAAGTGTGAGGTATCTGTTGCCGATAGGTTGGTAGTGCTGACCTTTAAAGAATATGAGTTGCTTCGTTTCCTGGTCAAAAGTAGAGGTCAGGTCTTTAGCCGCGATACTCTGCTCAACAAGGTTTGGGGCTATGATTACTACGGTGGTGACAGAACGGTGGATGTTCACATAAGAAGGCTTAGAAGCAAAGTTGAGGATGCTAACCATACCTTCATTGAGACGATAAGAAATGTTGGCTACCGGTTGCGGAAAGAATAGTAGCCAATTCTCCCACCGATTCTTATAATTAGTAACATAAACTTAACCTCCCTGTAATTTGTTTGAAACATTAGATTGTTAGATTAAGGGTGATTAAATGTTGGAGGTGGTTACAATGTCCGTTAATTCAGGCGATACCGCATGGATCTTGGTCTCCTCGGCCCTCGTTATGTTGATGACGCCAGGGTTGGCTCTATTTTACGGTGGTATGGTACGCCGTAAAAATGTTATTCATACCATTATGATGAGCTTCGCTGTATTGGCTCTTGTTAGCCTACTTTGGGTGCTCTATGGCTACAGCCTTGGCTTCGGCCCTGATGTTGGTAGCATTATTGGCAACCTTGAGTTTGTTGGGCTTAGTGGGGTAGGACTGGCGCCATCTGCCTATGCCAGCACCGTCCCTCATCTGGCCTTCATGATGTTTCAGGCTATGTTTGCCATAATCACTGTAGCTCTCATCACTGGGGCCGTAGTTGAGCGAATAAAGTTTAGTGCCCTACTTGTTTTTGGCGCTTTGTGGATGACTCTAATATACGCTCCAGTAGCTCACTGGGTGTGGGGTGGTGGTTGGCTAGGTAATCTGGGGATACTTGACTTTGCCGGTGGTACCGTGGTCCATATCAATGCTGGTGTCTCCGCTCTGGCCTTGGTAATGTTGCTCCGCTCGCGTAAGGGATTCCTAAAAGTGCCTATGGAACCCCATAATACCCCTATGGTGATGCTTGGTGCAGCATTGCTTTGGTTTGGTTGGTTCGGTTTTAATGCTGGCAGCTCTTTGGCTGCGGATGGCCTGGCTGCTAGTGCCTTTGCCGCCACTAATACTGCCGCTGCGGCTGCCGCCTTTACCTGGATACTACTCAGTTGGCGGCAACGACGCCCCACGCTTATTGGAGCCGCCACCGGGGCGGTTGCTGGGCTGGTAGCTATAACACCAGCTGCTGGATTTGTTATACCTATAGCTGGAATACCAATAGGTATTGGGGCGGCAGTAGTCTGCTACTATACACTACTTTTTATGAAAACAAAGCTGCACTTTGATGATTCACTGGACGTATTTGCCGTTCACGGTGTCGGTGGTATCTTCGGAGCTCTGGCTACTGGAATCTTTGCCGCCGCGTCTCTTACGGACGGTGGGTTGCTGACAGGTAACGGAATGCAATTCTTAAAGCAGATAGTGGGCGTTGCTGCCGTCGGCGGCTTTGCTTTTGTCGGCAGCTGGCTAATAGGTAAATTAGTTGATGTTACGATTGGACTCAGGGTCAGCGAGACAGAAGAAACCGTGGGCTTGGATATATCAGAACACAGCGAAAGAGCTTATGGAGGATTTTGATGAAGAAAATAGAAGCAATTATCAGGGAAGAAAAATTGGATGCCGTGAAAGGGGCGCTTGAAGAAAAAGGCCTTGTTGGTTTGACGGTTAGTGCAGTAAGCGGAAGAGGTGAGCAAAAGGGACTCCCGCTACAGGGGCGAGTAGGAGAAGAAAGAGTGGATTTTTTACCCAAACTCAAACTGGAAATTATCTGCCATGACAAAGATTGTTCCCAGGTGGTGGAGACTATTTGTGAGACGGCGAGAACTGGCGCCATAGGTGATGGCAAGATTTTTATCCTACCGGTTGAAGATGTGGTGCGTGTCAGAACGGGGGAGAAAGGTGAGGTGGCTCTCAAATAAAAGGGGATAAGAGAGCTTATTTGGTGGGCCTACTTAGGATTGAAGTGAGGAAGAGTAGAATTCCCACCCTAATTTGTCCTCCCGGTTGATAGCGTGATGTGCGTTATGACTGGGGAGACAGACGAAGAAGTACTCAAGCAAGAAGAGAGGTAAATAGTTATGACACCAGAAGAAGTACTCAAGTTTATCCAGGAAAACAATATTGAAATTGTTGACCTCAAATTTTGTGACCTGCCGGGGCTATGGCAACATTTCTCCATCCCAGCAAGTGGACTTACCGATGTTGATGACCCCACTCGAGGCATCTGGGTGGACGGTATTGGATTTGATGGCTCAAGTATCCGTGGTTTTCAGG
>CAJWSH010000087.1 GCA_913046255.1 uncultured Dehalococcoidales bacterium | reverse complement strand
TTCTGAGTTGGCTGGTAGTTTTGCTTGAAACATGCTAATAACAACACGATTATTCACGGATAGCCCTTCGTAATTCGTAGCTTTAGCTTTGACTTTGGCTACTAGACATAACAGTAAGAAAGAAATGTTTTGTGGGTGGGTGTCTAAGTATCTATACGCATGTTCAGGCTAATTTGGAAAGTAGTGTACGTTATGCTTATGTGGGTAGTTCACTATGAATAAAACTGATTGAGCAGATGGGGCTTTAAACAATTGATTACTAACGGTACTTGGTATATTGATTTAGCAATCAAGCATGATTTTGCCAAGTTGCAGGTTCTCTCACTGCTTACTCTACAATAATCGTTCCTGCCTCATCGTCATGAAACTCGCAATGATAGCCGTAAACACCAGCCTCAGTAAAAGTATAGATGAATATCGGATCGTTACTCGTTAATTCATAATGGAAAAGACCAGTATCACTGGTAACAGTATGGCTGCTTCTTCTGTACGTACGTGCTGAATGCCTGTCCCAAGAAACGGTGGTCCCTACGGGGACAGTTACAGTCTCTGGTTGGAAGCCTGTGTTGTTAGTCAGCTTTATAAAGACAGATGGTGCTTGTGGCATCAGTTCAATGGTGGCACTTATGCTGGTTATTAGCTCACTTTCATTACCATCCAAATCCACCGCAGTGACAGCAAACCAGTATTCGGTGTCCTCCATGATAGCAGACAAAGCCAAGCTAAGCCCGTCTGCCCAGTACTTGGTTACCTGGTAGGTAGCAGTTGTTCTGTCATCGATTTGGTCAATAGGGGAGAGATCAGCAACATCTGTTATCTCTGTCTTCGAAGCATAAATGGAGTAATAGGCAAAATCCTTGACATCAGTTGGGGTCCAAGCCAGGTCTACCTGTCCGTTACGGCCATAAGAGGTATCGGTTGCGATGAGACTGATTACCGCAGGAGGTGCAGTCCTACTTTCCTGAGTAGTAAGTATTAGTACCCCTAGTAGAAGTACCGGTACTATTGGTATCGCGGCCAGTACCCCAAACACCAAGAACTTATCTCTCAAAGCTGCTATCCACCTTCTTGCCTGATTCGGTTATTCGTCCGCTAACCAGTTCCTTATCTGAATCAATACTCTCGTCATCCACTTCTTTATAGCGGCTTCACGTTACCACTGTTATATAAGTTTGTCAAGTTATTGTGATTCCTTGAGCAGTAAGGGGGTAATCCACGAAGTCGTCTAGCGCATAGTGATAAGCTTCAATGCTATGGGGGCTTGTCCCTTGTGGACGGGATGTGATAGACTCACCAAGCAAGCTAGTTGTGAACTTTTTCTCTCTATTAATAGCTGTGGCGCATTCGTCTAGGGGTTTAGGACACCTCCCTCTCAAGGAGGAGATCACCGGTTCGAATCCGGTATGCGCTACCAACTACCTTTTTAGGGCATATTCTGAAGCTAATATTCGACTCTTCACCATCAACATGTCCATATTTGGCGTTAAATTGGAGTTAATTTTTTTTTTTTAAAACACCATAAGAAATCTTGTCCTTAAAGTAATATAACTGGTGGGAAATCTAACGTGGAGGTTAACGGGGAATATGTCGCAGCAACTAGGCAAAGTGGAGAAGCCTTCAGCTAGTAAGTTCAGAACTGGGAGAAAACTATTCTTTGTGCCTCTTATTTTTACGCCTTTACAACCTGATCCGGCTCTCTCAGAGTTGATTGACCGCTACTGGGATCAAGTTCAGGGGCAGGTTAAAAACATGGAAGAGAAGCTGTCTCAGGTGAAAAAAGTATATTATGAGCTAATACCCATTGGTGGCAAGAAAGGGCTCAAAGCCATTGAGGCACTAAGTAAGGGAAGTCACCGAATTGTTAAGAATATCTTGGATAAGGGGGCTAAACTTCAGTCAATAGAGAACGGGGACTTGCTAGCTGAGTTTATGGATTGGAGTAAATGCTTGTCAGTCGGTCTACAGAGTCGGGCGGTAATTGATAAAGTCTATCAGTCGTATATAGAGGTTCAAAAAAGAAGAACCGACCAGATTGCTGAGAAGATAGACAGAACACTGAAGAGTGAAGAGACTGGGGTGTTGGTGATGAGGGAGGGGCATCAGGTTCAGTTTTCGTCAGATATACAGGTGTTTTATGTGGCGCCACCTAGCTTAGATGAAATTAAGCGTTGGCTTAGAGCACGCCAGACCGAGCCTCAGGTCTAGAAAAGTATATCTCCATAAATCCTGTTTAAGAGTATGGGCAAAGAGCGCGGTAGCTAATTATCGCTGGTAGGTACCTGTAAGCCGACCCTGGATAAGAATGTGCCCATCTATTGCTTTAAGAAGTTGCTTTTTGGAGGCACCTGTTTCAATCTCAAGCTGCTGGTCTAGTGCATAAAGGGTAAAGCGATAGTGGTGTGGGGAGCCTGGTGGTGGACAGGGGCCACCATAGCCGAATTTACCAAAGTCATTCTTGCCTTGTAGGGTACCACTGGGAAGCTGGGGTACGGGAGATACCCCCTCCAGCAACTCGCGGCTATTAGGTGGTAGGTTGAATAGGATCCAGTGGGTGAAGACGCCGCTGGGAGCATCAGGGTCATCCATTATTAGAGCTAGGGATTGGGCCTTATCAGAAACATCATTCCACTCAAGCGGTGGGGAAAAGTCCCACCCTTCACAGGTGTACTTCCTCGGTATTTTAGCTCCTTCCTGAAATGAGGGGCTTTTCAGTTCCATTTATCCATTCTTTGGTGTTATTGTCGCTCAGTTATCTGAGTGCATCAGTTAGTAGGGGTTATTGTATAACATTGACTCCTCTTTCCTTAAGCTGAGGGATATAGGCATTCACTGACCTGGCGCTTAAGGGATTGCCCCTTAGATCTACAGTGTCCCCCTCCGAAAGCTCGCTGTTCTCTACCAGTGGAGAGATATCACTGATATTGTTGCTAGTAAGGAAAAGTCCCTGAAGGTTAGTAAGGTCTGCTAGAGGTGAGAGGTCACTGGTATTGTTTTCTACAAGCGCAAGCATTTCTAGGTTGGTAAGGCCTGCCAGAGGTGAGAGGTCGCTGATATTGTTTGCCACAATGGTAAGCCATCGCAGGTTTGTGCAGTGTTCCAGGCCGGTGAGGTCCGAGATATCTCTCTCTTGAACTTCGAGTATAGTGAGGGATTTGAGGTCGGACATGAAAATCGGACCTTCGGGCTTGTTTATAGTATCACGAATGGTAATTTCAAGATTCCAATCAGGAAAGGTTACCGTAGCATCACTGCAAGCCGGCACCGTTATCCCAACCAGCAAAACTAGTATTATTGAGAATAGAACTATCCTTTTCATTTCTTTACCGTCCTCAGATGTTCTACTAGCTGGTGGAAATTTTCAATTTTATATTTTCTGTAGCCCCTCAAAGTAACTGTTACGGTCTAGAAGCATACCTGTATGCCAGATAGGCTGCTTTAATCATGGCAACAACAGCTATTTTAGCTGAAGTGGTTTCATATGTAAAGTAGAGGTGACTTTTAGGACATGCGTAAATTGACTTAATATTTGGGCATTGGTATGATTAAGGAAAATGGTAGCTAAATTAGACAAACTCCCTCTTTTTCCATTAACTGCTGAAGTAAATAACCAAGGTCATCTCGTGGTTGGTGGCTGTGACACTGTGCAGCTAGTCGCCGAGTTCGGTACACCTCTATATGTCTTTGATGAGTTTAACCTACGTAACAAGTGCCGCGAGTTTAAAATTGAGTTTAGCAAGCGCTACCCCGAGACTACAGTTATTTATGCTAGCAAGGCCTTTTTGAATGGGGCTCTGGCGGTTATCTTCAGGGAAGAGGGGTTGGGGCTGGACGCGGTCTCGGACGGAGAGCTGGCTATTGCTAGGTCGGTTGATTTCCCCATGGATATGGTCTATTTCCACGGCAATAACAAGTCAGCCGAGGAGCTTAAGTTAGCTCTTAAGCATCATGTTGGCCGCATTGTGGTTGACAACTT
>CAJWSH010000086.1 GCA_913046255.1 uncultured Dehalococcoidales bacterium | reverse complement strand
ATATAGCGAAAATCCCTACTGAAGAACTTTTAGCACCCAGAGGATGGTAATATGGAAATCGTTATACCTAGAATTGCTTTAACTGAACTCAACAACCTAGAGATGTACCTACCGCTGCCATCACTGTATTTATGCAAGCCATTTTGTTAATAAAAAGTACAGCCTTATGCATAGAGTAGAGGTTTGCCTAAAAAGTCATCTGCCTGATGCTAGGGGGCAGATTCTGGTCAAGGATATAGGCGATCTGGGGATAACAACTGTCTCTGGTGTTCGCGTACTGGACGTATACTACCTGGATGCCAATCTTAAGCCAGATGAATTGGACATCGTCTGTCGCCATCTTTTGTTTGATCCGGTAACTCAAGAGTATCATTACAATACAGAATTTAGGCACCAGAGTAAGACTGTCCATGGTCTTTATTCGGTTGAAATAGCTTACAACGCTGGTGTTACCGATCCGCTTGAAAGCTCTATAAAAAAAGCAGTTCTAGATCTGGGTGTAAAAGGTGTTAGAGCAGTTAAAACAGCCAAACGCTATCTTATAGAGGGTGAACTGAGTAAAAATGAACTGAAAGTTATTTCAAGTAGATTACTGATGAATCCAATAGTTCAGCATATAGTTGAACATGAGATGATAGTCTTCTCTGAAAACCCTCGTTATCACTTCAAGTTAAAAGAGGTAGATCTAGCTGGAGCAAAAGGCTCCAAACTTTTAAGAATTGCCCATTCATTTTGTTTTACCAAAGATGAACTGGAGGTAATCACCGCCTATTTTAAAAAGAGAGGTCATAACCCCACTGACATCGAACTGGAAACGCTAGCCCAGACTTGGTCTGAACACTGCGTTCACAAAACATTTAAGGCCAGAATTAGATTTGGCGATATTGTGATAGATAATCTCTTAAAAAGCACTGTCATGAGAGTCACCGAGGAATTAGATAAACCATGGTGCCTTTCTGTTTTTGAAGATAATGCCGGCGTAATCGACTTTGATGGTCGTTGGGCCCTCTGCTTTAAGGTTGAGACACATAACCATCCGTCGGCAATGGAACCATATGGAGGCGCTGCCACCGGCATCGGCGGTGTCGTTCGCGATATCTTAGGCACCGGACTCTCAGCCAAACCAATCTTAAACACTGACATCTTTTGCTTTGGCCCGCCCGATTTGCCATATGACAGATTGCCAGCCGGCGTGTTACACCCACGCCGCATCTTCAAGGGCGTCCGTGCCGGTGTTGCCGATTACAGCAATCGACTCGGTATCCCGACGCTTAACGGTGCCATACTTTTTGACAGCCGCTACACAACCAACCCACTTGTCTACTGCGGCACAGTAGGACTATTACCCAAAAGCCTTTCTCTGCAAGGGCACCAGAAAGTCGGAGACCTGGTGGTTTTAGTTGGCGGGAGGACCGGGCGTGACGGCATACACGGCGTCACCTTTGCTTCAGAGCAACTCACCCAGGAATCAACCGCGGTTTCTTATACCTCAGTTCAAATTGGTAACCCCATTGTTGAGAAAAGGCTCATTGATGCCCTACTCAAGGCCAGAGATAGACGTCTTTTTACTAGAATAACCGATTGTGGTGGCGGTGGCCTCTCCTCAGCAGTAGGTGAAATGGCTGCCGAAACCGGCGTCCGTGTTTATCTGGACATGGTGCCCCTAAAATACACCGGTTTATCATATACTGAGATATGGATATCCGAATCTCAAGAGCGGATGGTGCTGGCAGTGCCGCCGGATCACTGGGAAGAGCTTTTGGCTCTCTTTACCAATGAGGGTAGTGAAGCAACTGTCATCGGCGAGTTTACCGATGACTGCCAGCTCAAACTCTTTTACCAAGAAAACCCAGTGGCTGAGCTTAGTATGGAGTTCCTCCACCAGGGGCGGCCACAACTTGACCTTGAAGCTACTTGGCAAAAGCCACAGTATGCCGAGCCAGATTTAACCCAAGAACCCAATTTAGCCAAAGCCTTGCAAAAAATCCTCGGCTCATGGAATGTGTGCAGTAAAGAATGGGTAATACGCCAGTATGATCATGAGGTACAGGGCTCAAGTGTGCTTAAACCTCTGGTAGGTCGAGATAACGACGGCCCCTGTGACGCCACCATTCTGAGGCCCATTTTAGATTCAAAAACAGGGGTCATCGTATCAAACGGCATAAATCCGAAATTTGGCGATATAGACCCTTACTGGATGGCAGCTTCGGCCATTGATGAATCGTTGAGGCAAATTATCGCTGTCGGCGGCGACTTAAACCGAGTGGCCTTGCTAGACAATTTTTGCTGGGGTAATACCAACCGTCCTGAGAGTCTTGGAGCGCTGGTACGGGCTGCTCAAGCATGCTATGACATGGCAATTGTCTATGAAACACCGTTCATTTCCGGTAAGGACAGCCTCAATAATGAGTTTGAGTTAAAAGATAAGTCCATCTCTATTCCTCATACCCTGCTCATTTCGGCCATCAGTGTTATGCCAGACACCAGCCATGCGGTATCAATGGACTTGAAAGAAGCTGGTGATTTGATTTACGCAGTGGGCATAACACTGAATGAGTTGGGTGGCTCCGAATATTTTAGAAGCCTTGGTTTTGTCGGTAACACCGTGCCTAGGGTAGACCCATATCAAGCCAAGAAGCTTATGGAGAGGTTAAATCTGACTATGAAAAAGGGCTTGGTCCGGGCATGTCATGACCTAAGTGAAGGCGGTATTGGTGTCGCCGTCGCTGAGATGGCGTTTGCCGGTGGTCTGGGGGCTCAAGTTTTCTTAAAAGATGTACCGCTAGGTGAGCCTATGGACAGGGATGACTTGGTACTCTTCTCTGAATCGAACAGCCGCTTCCTCGTTGAGATTAGACCAGATGATATTGATGAGTTTGAACAAATATTAGTTAAAACTAGTTTCGCTTGTGTCGGCCAGGTTACTTCCTCTAAGATATTGGAAATATTTAGTATAAAAGGCAAACCAGTAGTTAACATTTCTACATCCGAACTGAAAGAGGTCTGGCAAAAGCCAATCAGGTGGTAAAAGAATATGAACAAAGTAAGGGCACTTGTGTTACGAGCCCCGGGAACCAATTGCGATGAGGAAGCCGCCTTCGCGTTTGAACAAGCGGGGGCAGTAGTAAATCTGACTCATATTAGCCAGATAATTAGCCACACTGAGGAGCTTAAAAACTATCAGATAATGGTCATTCCCGGCGGCTTTACCTATGGCGACGACATGGGGGCAGGAAAGATAATGGCCAATGAAATCAGACTAAAACTTGGTCATGATATAGAGAAGTTCGTTAGCAGTGGCCGGCTGATTTTGGGCATTTGCAATGGCTTTCAGGTGCTGGCTAAGACAGGTATTCTATCTGGATTGTCACCCACCGGTAAACCACTACTAACCCTCACGACCAATGATTCAGGCCGGTTTGAATGCCAGTGGGTATATCTTAAAGCTAACAAGAAGAGTCGTTGTGTCTTTACCCAGGGGATAGAGCGTCTCTATTTGCCAGTCGCCCACGGTGAAGGCAAGGTCGTAGCTGAAGCTGAGATACTGCCCAGCCTAGATGTGGCTCTTTATTACACCGATAAGCAAAATAATACCAGCGCCGGCTATCCTCATAATCCAAACGGGTCAATAAACAATATCGCCGGTATCTGTGATGTCACCGGACGCATTTTTGCCCTCATGCCACACCCAGAACGCTTTATTCGGGGCACCCAGCATCCTAGATGGCAAAGTGAGGGTATAAAAGAGCCGGGGGACGGCTTTAAAATCTTTACTAATGCCGTAAAGTGGGCTAAAGACTTATAAGTAGGCGACTGCCAAGATAATCGGATAAGTAATTTGCTATTGCTCTCTAACCTACGGATGTGCTATACTGTTAAACTAATGATTGTCAAATATTAATTAGAAAGAGGTTGAAATTGCCAGATACACCCACTATAAAAGAGCTTTTGGAAGCCGGAGCTCATTTCGGGCACCAAACTAGCCGCTGGCACCCTCGCATGAAGAAATAC
>CAJWSH010000085.1 GCA_913046255.1 uncultured Dehalococcoidales bacterium | reverse complement strand
AGCCGTACTGTAGTTATAGAGCCGCCCAGTATGAATTAACCTTACCTTTATAGCAGATAGTAAAACTGACATCCCGGCACCATCAATCCCGGTATCATTGACTATCACACGATCGAACACAGCGAGGAACTTACTGAACGCAAGGACAAGATTATCGATGACCCATTGGTAAATCTCATCCACGTAATACTTGTTTATAAGCACTCTATAAAACACTCCCAATCGTAAACACATCTTTTCAGGGGACAGGCGGGAAGTCCCGTAATAAAGCCAACCAACAGCCAGACCACAAATAGCAATGAGACTGGACATCACCGTCAGCCATGAGAGCATATGGAAATGATGACTCGCATCAATAAAAGTACCAAGTCCTTGATAGTTTGCAATGGGAATCACAACAGCTCCCAAAGTTGTTGCAAGGATTGCAAGAACAACAATGGGTACCGTCATAATTGCCGGTGACTCTTCCGCTTCTTCCGCTCGTTCAGTCCGATAATTACCTCGAAACACAATAAGAAAAAGTCTTGTTATGTATAGGGAGCTAAGAAAGACTCCAATTAGTGTCAAAGTTAGAAAGAGTGGGCCCATCCTATGGAAAACCGCCAACAGTATCTCGTCCTTGCTGAAAAAGCCGGCAAGTGGAGCAATCCCTGCCAAAGATAAGGCCCCGATCATGAACGAATATGCCGTAATAGGCATTTTCTTTTGGAGCCCTCCCATATCCAAGCAATTTGTTTCGTTATTCATTCCATGCATGACATTTCCCGCACCTAAGAATAAAAGAGCTTTAGACACTCCATGTGCAACCAAATGGATCATTGCTGCTGATAATCCTGCTGATCCTAGAGATATCATCATTAGGCCTAAATGGCTTACAGTGGAGTAGGCAAGAACACGTTTTATGTCTGTCATAACAAGAGCGATTGATCCAGCGAACAAGAACGTGAACAATCCCACCACTGCCACCGTGGGAAGCACCCCTGGAGCCATTTCAAAGAGGGGTAACATACGAGCAACAAGATATACACCTGCCACTACCATCGTAGCCGCATGGATTAAAGCAGACACAGGTGTGGGACCCTCCATTGCGTCAGGGAGCCACACATGGAATGGAAATTGAGCAGACTTTCCCATAGCACCTAGAAAAATTAGTAGCGAGGCGCAAATCAAGGTATTTTCTGAAATACCTCCACTATTTGCGGCATGTATTATCGAAGATATGTGAAATGTGCCCGTAGCTTTGAAGAGCAAGATAATGCCAATCAATAGCCCCACATCACCAATTCTCGTTGTAATGAACGCTTTCTTAGCAGCTTCTGAAGCTGATCGACGTTCATACCAAAACCCTATTAGTAGATAGGAACCGAGGCCCACTAACTCCCACGCTACATACAAGAAAAGCAGGTTGTCCGCCAGTACCATAACTAACATTGCTGCGGCAAAAAATGCCTGGAGTGTGAAGTACCAGCCAAACCTAGACTCCCCATCCATGTATCCAATTGAATACACCTGAACAATCAATGAGATTAGCGTAACTAAGCCCAACATCACCACCGAAATTCGGTCCACCTGGAAGCCCCAAGTTATACCTAAGTTACCTACATGTATCCATTGAATATCTACAGAAATCGGGGCCAATCCATTCGAAACGAAGTCCAAGAATACTGAACAGAAGAGTAGAAACGCTCCAAGAATCGCAGCTATAGAGATGTAGGACACTCTATCCGAAAGTAATTTACCAAATACAAGAGTGATCACAAATGCTGTTAAACATAAGCCAGGAATTAGCCAAGCATATTCTGCTCCAACGATCTGTCCTACGTTCACGTGATCAGCCTTTCAGCAACTCTATTTTATCGACGTTAACGCTGCTTCTGTTTCTGTAAAGTCGCAATATTATGGCTATAGCTAGAGCCAGCTCAGCAGCAGCAATGGTAATAACAAAGACCACTAGAACATGGCCCAACGACCTGTGATTTTCTTCAAAGCCTCGGAATGCCGCATAGCCTACTAGGTTGATATTCACAGCGTTAAGCATTAGTTCTATTGACATCAATATCAACACAGCGCTTTTCCTAGCGAGCACTCCGTAAACCCCCAAACAGAACAATGCTGAAGCGAGAACTTGAAAGTGAAGAAGCTCTATCATTCTTCGCCCTCTACCTGAACTTCTTCATTGTGATCACTCCGTCTTACTAGAACCACTGCACCTATCAAGGCAATGAGCAAAACAAGAGAAGCCACTTCAAACGGTACAGCCCAATATGTGAAAAGGGTCTCTCCCAGTTCAGATATTCCGACCCCTTCTCTTTCGAATGTGGGTACAGGGGAGAAAATCGCCGAGGCAGCTAGAACAGCAAAAAGGCAAAGTGCAATTACACCGGCAAGAGGCCATTGCTTGTTATCGGATAAATTCTTAAAATCCTCTATCCTGGTAAGCATCAGTGCAAAAAGCACTACGATTACCACTGCTCCTCCGTAGATAAGCAGCTGAACTAGGGCCAGGAATTCTGCAAAGGCTAAAAGAAAAATTCCGGCGACACCCACCATAGCAATTAATAGGGCAAAGGCGGCATAAACGATATTCCGAGTTAAAACGACCCCAAGGCCGCCAAACATCACGAAAGCCGCCGCTATATAAAAAAACCCAAGTGACAAAGTCACTCTGAACTCTTCTCCCGATTCTTTTTCAGATCAATTCCATCCCATTTATCGCCAGTTTATTTATCTGAGATCAGCTCTGCCAAAAAATGTTTCTACAAAGTATCTTTGCCTGCGCCTGATTCTTCACCTGCAGGAGCTCCCTTATTTTTTTCAGGTTGACTAGGCTCCCATGAAACCTTTCGCTGATATTCTCTGCCCATGGAAAGCAGGGTACCTAGGTCGACCCGGTTGCCGTTTCTTTCATACTTGCTGAGCTCATGCTCATGAGACATTTCTATAGCATCAAAATTACAGACATCTACGCATATACCACAAAGTATGCATCTACCCAGATTTATCTGGAATTCATCAACGATTTTTCGACGTCGGCTTCTACTTTCAGAGTAAAGGGGGTTGTCTTTCATTGTTGCACTCATGCACTGAGTTGGGCATTCTCTGATACAAACCATGCAACCAGTGCAATAAGGTTCACTTACTTCAAAATCCCACATCAGGGCTGGAAATGCCATGTACCTGTCAGCCAGATCTAGTCGCTTATCGGGAGATGGATATTCAGCAGTTACTGGACGCCTCAATGTCGATCTGATTGTAACTATCAGCCCTTGGATAAAACCAATTAATATACCTTTCCTATTGGTGGCTTGATCGTTCACTTGATACCTCCCTTACTTTATCTCTTAATAAGGGAAACTGAGGATCAACCGGGGGTGGTCGGAGATCTTTTGCTGCTACCACATTTACAGTATGGCGACTGATTCTGGTTCCCGGATTATTTCTAATCACATAAAGGGCTAATATCAGGAATATCGCTGAAACAGCACCGAGACTCCACATCGGCAGTCGATAGAACATTACCACCCCGGTCAGTACTATATTGATGAAAGATAGGGGTACCAACACTTTCCACCCGAAAGCCATCAATTGATCTATTCTTAATCTAGGATATGTTCCACGGATCCAAAAAATCACCCAAATAACAACAGCTGTTTTAAGTAACAACCATAGGAGTGATAACGTACTGTGAGCCAACCCATCAAACGGCATCACCGGCAGTGCCCAGCCCCCCCCAAATAACAGGACCGTTAGTACAGCAATAGTGAAAGTGTTCATATACTCGGCCAAGAAAAATATTGACCAGTGGGCTCCACTATATTCCACGAAAGGTCCCCCCACTACCTCTGACTCTGCGTGGTGGATATCAAAAGGAGTTCTTCCTAGTTCCGCGAGGCCAGCAGTCAGAAAAACGAATAATCCTAGGGGTTGTAGTAACGCAAATGGGACGAGATTTTGCTGATCAACTATAGTCCTCAGATTCAGGGACTGTGCGAGCATGGCGACACCGATTAGTGCCATAATGAACGGGATTTCATAACTAACTAGTTGACCGGCAGCTCG
>CAJWSH010000084.1 GCA_913046255.1 uncultured Dehalococcoidales bacterium | reverse complement strand
TACTTTATGTGCCAGGGCAAGATTAGTTGCATTATCGTCGGCGCCGATAGGATTGCTGGAAATGGCGATACGGCCAATAAGATTGGCACCTACACCCTATCAGTGCTGGCTAAAGAACACTTCGTCCCATTCTATGTCGCCGCTCCGACAACCACTATTGACCCTAAACTTTCTACAGGAGATGAGATACCAATTGAAGAGAGAAGCCCGGAAGAGGTTACCCATATTCAGGGGGTAAGAATTGCCCCAGAAGATATTGAGGTTTTAAACCCCGCTTTCGATGTTACCCCTAGTCAATACATCACCGCCATAATTACTGAAAAGGGTATAATAAGAGAGCCTTTTGGGGAAGGGATTAGGGGAATTACAAAGAAGGAGGTACCTTAATGTTGCAGGCTAAAATAGGAGTAATTGGTGGGACGGGGCTTTATGATGCTGAGGGGTTAACTGATATTGAAAAGGTTT
Source organism: uncultured Dehalococcoidales bacterium (assembly GCA_913046255.1). Taxonomy (GTDB): domain Bacteria; phylum Chloroflexota; class Dehalococcoidia; order Dehalococcoidales; family ARS1013; genus ARS1013. The sequence continues at coordinate 3,594 of CAJWSH010000084.1, read as the reverse complement.
CCCTTGATACCCCATTTGGTAAGCCGAGTGATACTATCGCTATCGGCACACTAGAGGGACAAAGAGTCGCCTTCTTGCCCCGCCATGGGCGAGGGCACACTATCCCCCCTACCGAAATACCACAAAGAGCCAATATATATGCCTTAAAATCGTTGGGAGTGGAGCATGTCATCGCCATTAATTCGGTGGGTAGTTTTAAGTCGAAAATTAAACCAGGCGATCTCCTTATCCCCAATCAACTCATTGACCGCACCTGCCAGAGAATAAATACCTTTTTTAATGACGGCATTGTTGCCCATATTCAGTTTGCTCAACCTTTTTGTCAGCCTCTAAGTAAACTTCTATACCACTCGGCCAAAGAAGCCGGAGCCAGTGTTCACTCTAAAGGCACCTACATGGTCATGGAAGGACCTGTTTTCTCTACTCAAGCTGAATCGCAACTTCACCGCTCGTGGGGGGCTGATGTTATTGGCATGACGGCACTGCCCGAAGCTAAATTGGCACGGGAAGCCGAAATATGCTATGCTATCATCGCCTGTTCAACCGACTACGACAGCTGGCATAAAACTGAAGAGCCAGTATCGGTAGATGTTATTTTAAGTACCATGCGCCGCAACATTGACACGGCCAAGAAAATCATCAAGTTGGCAGTGAGCAGAATACCAAGGAGACAGGACTGCGACTGTGCCACAGCTCTTAAGGGAGCTATTGTTACCACTCCTGAGCTTATAGCGCCCGAACAAAAGAAAAAGCTTGATCTGCTGATAGATAAATACATTAATTGAGGAGACTAAAAAAGCTTTATACTATGCCCGATGTGAGATTTAATTGTCTGCCAACAATGATTGGCAGTCTGCCCAATACCGATCCGGTCAAAGCATGCTCTTTGATTACCTGTTACCTCAAGGACATACCCGCTTGGCCTCAACTACCTAAGCGCTCACCTACAGAACAGATGAGCATTCAATTCAGCCAGAGATTCCCCGGGGTCGCTACTAAAGATGGTGGCATCTACATAGACCGCTCTCAGAATTGGGATGAGCCGCTGGAGAACCTATATACCGCTTATCTGGAAGATAATGCTGCTAAATATGGCATCAGCACTGAGTATGCTGCTGGCCTGCACCAGTTTCTTTCTCTGAGAAACCTGACGCCACTGGCAGTTAAGGGGCAGATAACCGGACCGATTAGCTGGGGGCTAAGCGTTACTGATGATAGTGGGCGGGCTATACTTTATGATGATATGCTAGCTGATGCCGTTGTCAAGCTGCTCCAGCTTAAGGCTAGCTGGCAAGAAAGGGCACTAAGTAAAATCTCTAAAAACACTATTATCTTCATTGATGAGCCAGCTATGTCATCTTATGGTTCAGCCTTTTTCTCTCTACCTTGGGAGAAAGTTACCAGTCTTCTGGAAGAGGTCATGAGCAGCATTAAGTGGCTGAAGGGAATACACTGCTGTGGCAACACTGACTGGTCAGTGTTTCTTGGTAGCAGCACCGACATTATCAGCTTTGACGCCTACCACTATGCTGAGTCACTAGCACTCTATCCCGCTGAGGTAAAAAGCTTCCTTAGTCGAAATGGTGCTATCGCCTGGGGAATTGTGCCTAATGATGAGAACCAACTCGCCGGGGAAACAGTCTCAAGTCTTAAAGACCGTCTGGAAGAGGCGATGGCTCCCTTTACCAGAAATGGCATCCCATTTAAGCAGCTAATTGAGCAGGGGCTTTTAACTCCCAGCTGCGGACTGGCATCTATCACCGAGGATGCTGCCGACCGGGTACTGGAACTATTGGCTGAGCTATCCCGTGATATAAGAAAATGTTATATGTAGGGGTCGATTTATACTTGATAATCTAATAAAAATTTAAAGGGGGATGAAGTAAATAGAAAATCAAAGTGACGTTAAAGACCTATCCTTAGCAGAAGTTGGCAGGCGACGAATTGAATGGGCCAGCCACGAGATGCCGGTACTAAAGTCCATCAAGGAGAGATTTGCTATCGAGAAGCCGCTTGAGGGTATCCGAATCTCAGCCTGCCTGCACATTACTACCGAAACCGCCAACCTAGCTCTGGTATTGAAAGAGGCAGGCGCTGATATTATTCTGTGTGCCTCTAACCCTTTAAGCACTCAGGATGATGTTGCCGCCGCCCTAGTGGAATACGGCATTGCCACTAATGCCATCAAGGGGGAGGATGAGGTAACCTACTATAAACATCTTAACACCGCTCTAGACCATAAGCCACAGCTCACTGTAGACGATGGCGCCGATCTGGTCAACACTCTTCACAGCAAACGCAGCGACCTAATCCAAGATGTTATCGGCGGCACTGAGGAGACTACTACCGGTGTTATCAGATTACGTAGCCTAGAGAGAGCCGGCAAGCTAAGATACCCCATAATTGCCGTAAACGATGCCCAGACTAAATATCTTTTTGATAATCGCTACGGCACCGGACAGAGTACCATTGATGGTATTACTCGAGCGACCAATATTCTATGGGCTGGCAAAAAGGTGGTTGTTTGCGGTTACGGCTGGTGCGGACATGGCGTAGCCTTAAGAGCCAGAGGGCTGGGTGCTCAGGTAATCGTCACCGAGGTGGAGCCGGTTCGCGCTCTAGAAGCAGTAATGGACGGCTTGCAGGTCATGCCACTGCAAGAGGCAGCTAAGATAGGTGATATCTTCATCACTGTTACCGGTGATAAGAACGTTATTTCAAAAACCCATCTAGAACTGATGAAGGATAAGGCTATCCTAGCCAATAGCGGACATTTTAATACAGAGATAGATATTCCAACTTTGAGAGCAATGACCCACAGCAAACGACAAATACGAGCTTTTGTTGACGAGCATACTACTAATAACGGCCGCTACCTATATCTACTGGGTGAAGGCAGATTAATCAATCTGGCAGCGGCTGAAGGCCACCCGGCTAGTGTTATGGATATGAGCTTTGCCAATCAGGCTCTCTGTCTAGAGTATATGGCAAAGAATCAAGGAAGATTTAAAGCCATGGTCTATCCGGTACCAGAGGTGATTGATAAACAAGTGGCAGAACTAAAACTTAGTTCTATGGGCGTTGAGATTGACTGTCTAACAGAGGAGCAAAAAGAATATCTATCTAGTTGGGAAGAAGGAACATAAAAAGGAGGCCAAATGACCAATAGTTTTAAGAACTCAGCCAAATACATGCTTACTTCAGAATCAGTTACTGAAGGACACCCGGATAAGATCTGCGATCAGATATCAGATGCTGTTCTGGATGCTGTTCTTGCACAGGATCCGTATGGCCGGGTTGCCTGTGAAGTGGCAACAACGACTGGATTAGTGATGGTTTTGGGAGAAGTCACTACCAGTTGCTACATTGATATTCCTAAAATAGTGCGAGGGGTAGTTGAAGATATAGGCTATAATTCACCCATGTATGGATTCGATTATCAGTCCTGTGGAGTGCTTGATGGTATTAAGGAACAATCTACTGATATTGATATGGGTGTAAGTAAGTCACAGGAGACCAAGGGAGAATTATCTGCTGATGAGCTTGATAAGATTGGCGCTGGAGACCAAGGGATGATGTTTGGCTTCGCGTGTA
>CAJWSH010000083.1 GCA_913046255.1 uncultured Dehalococcoidales bacterium | reverse complement strand
AAAGGATCAGGGCATAGACCTCAAGCAGGATAAGACGGCCTTGCAGCGATTGAAGGAGGCTGGTGAAAAAGCCAAGATTGAACTTAGTACTGTTTTAAAGACCGAGGTAAATCTCCCCTTTATTACTGCTGATGCTAGTGGGCCTAAGCATCTTAATATTACTCTTACCCGGGCTAAGCTGGAGCAACTGGTAATGGAAATGGTGGAAAAGACGATAGGTCCGGTTAAGCAGGCATTATCTGATGCCAGCAAGACCGCTGCTCAAGTTGATGAGGTAGTCATGGTTGGCGGACAGACCAGAATGCCGCTGGTACAGGAGAAGGTGAGAGGGTTCTTCGGTAAAGAACTCCACAAAGGGGTTAATCCTGATGAGGTGGTGGCCATAGGTGCCGCTATTCAGGCTGGGGTGCTCAAGGGGGAGGTTAAAGATGTTCTTCTGCTTGATGTTACTCCCCTTACTCTTGGTCTGGAGACACTGGGTGGGGTAGCGACTCCTCTTATCCCTCGTAATACCACCATTCCCACCTCTAAGAGTCAGATTTTTTCTACTGCGGCTGATAGTCAGCCCAGCGTCGAGATTCATGTTATGCAAGGGGAAAGACCGATGATGGCCGATAACAGGACACTGGGGCGATTTATGCTTGATGGTATCCTGCCGGCACCGAGAGGTATACCCCAGATTGAGGTCAGCTTTGATATTGATGCCAACGGTATCCTCAGTGTTAAGGCCCTTGATAAAGGTACCGGTAAGGAGCAAAAAATAACCATTACTGCTTCTAGTGGGCTGAGCAAGGATGAAGTGGAAAAAATGCAGCGGGATGCAGAGGCACATGCTGCCGAAGATGCTGAGCGACGTGAAGAGATAGAGACCAAGAATGCGGCTGATACCATGGCTTACACCGCTGAAAAAACACTTCGAGAACAGAAAGATAAGATAGCCGATGAGCTGAACAAAGAAGCGGAGGATAAAGTTGCTGCGGTGCGCTCAGCACTAGCTGGCGATGATATTAAAGCTATTCGTCAGTCGACGAATGAGCTATCAGATGTCATGCAGAAGGTAGGCGCTGCTGTCTATCAGCAGCCGCCGTCAGAGGGCGAAACACCTGAAGGTGGTGAGGCGCCTCCAGACAAAGAGGGAGAAGAAGGCACCGTGGAGGGTGAATTTAGAGAGGTCTAATTCTAGATGGATAATTAAAGAAGGGCGAAGCTCCTAGGAAAAATCCCCCTGAGTCTTCTTTTGCCAAAGGGAGATTGCGAGGGATTTAAATAAAAAGAGAGATATAAAAGGTGAGGTGGAATATAAATATGGCGGTAAAACGGGATTATTATGAAGTCCTCGGTATAAGCCGAGACGCCACCGAGGTGGAAATAAAGAAAGCGTTTCGCAAGATGGCTTTCATGTATCATCCCGACCACAATCATGACGACGGAGCCGATGAGCGATTTAAGGAGCTGAACGAAGCTTATGAAGTTCTCTCCGATACTGACAAACGGGCTGCCTATGACCGCTTCGGGCATGGTGGTGCCGAAGGCCTTTTTGGTAGAGGTTTTGAAAATTTTGGCTTCGGCGGCTTTGGTGATATTTTTGATGCATTTTTCGGTGGGGGCACAACCGATGCTCGTCAGGTACAGCGGCGCGGCGCCGACCTGCACTCTGAGGAAGCTATTACCTTTGAAGAGGCAGCCTTCGGTTGCCAGAAGGAGATAACTATATTTCGTACTGAGCGCTGCTCCCTGTGTCAGGGTACCGGCTCTAAACTGGGCAGCCAGCCCAGTCATTGTCATACCTGTAATGGTAAGGGGCAGGTGCGCCGAGTTCAGCAGAGTATCTTTGGACGTTTTACTAATATTACCACTTGCCCCAAGTGCCACGGCGAAGGCAAGGTTATTACTGAACCCTGTCCCCAGTGCCGAGGCAAAGGCAAGGAGAAACTCGAACGTAGCTTGGCAGTGGAGATACCGGCCGGAATTGATGAAGGCACTCAGATTCGCTTGAATGGCGAAGGTGATATTGGCGAAAATGGAGGCTCTTCAGGTACTCTCTATGTTACTGTGAACGTTCTACCACACAAAGTCTTCAAAAGAGATGGCGATAATATTCTCTATGAATTGCCAATTAACTTTGCCCAAGCGGCTCTTGGCGCTAAAGTTATTGTACCCACCCTGTATGACGAAGTGAGGCTTAAAGTTCCGGCTGGCAGTCAAACAGGTAAAACCTTTCACTTTAAAGGCAAGGGTGTTGCCCATCTTTATCGAGGTGGACGTGGCGACCAATTGGTTAGATTGAGGGTAGTTACTCCTCAAAAGCTTAGTAAAGAGCAACGTCGGCTATTTGATGAACTGGCTGAGATCCTTGATAGCAAAAAGAAGAGGAAAAAGCCTTGATTTTTTGAGGTAGGCTGATTAGTTTCTAGAACGTCGATGATGTTTGAAGAAAGAGAACAGTTTCCATTTTCTACCGACCAATTCGTGCCTACCTCTGGCTCCCAGCAGCTCAGTTATTATCTGGTGAGCATCGGCACCTTTATATAGCACTTGGTAGAGCTTTTCGGTAATAGGCATCTCCAGTTCGAGCTTTTGGGCTAAGTCCCAGACAGCAGCGATAGTATTCACTCCCTCAGCGACACCATCCATTGAAGTGGTGATTTTCTGGAGCTGGCGGCCTTTGATTAGCTCCATCCCAACGTAGTGATTACGACTTAAGGGACTGGAACAAGTAGCGATTAAGTCACCCAACCCGGACAATCCGGATAAAGTAAGCGGACTAGCTCCTAGGGCAACTCCCAGAGCCGCCATCTCGATTAAGCCCCGGGTGGTAAAAGCGGCCTTGGCGTTGTCACCATAGCCCAGTCCGTCAACCATACCGGCACCTAAGGCAATAACATTCTTTAATGCTCCGCCCAATTCTACGCCAACAACATCGTGATTAGTATAAACACGATAGTCGGCTGCTGTCAGCAGTTTTTGAGCCTTTTTGGCTATTGTCTCGTCTTCGGCAGCTACCACTGCTGAGGCAGGCAATCCTTTAAGAACCTCTTTGTACAGATTGGGGCCAGAAAGAACACAAATATTGGAGTTCAGATAGGGCTTTATTTCATCAGCAATCACTTCAGACATACGCTTGTTCGAGCCAATCTCCAAACCCTTGGCAGCGCTCACTATCAGCATTGATTTTTTCAGGAAGTCTTTGACTAGTCTTATGTTCTGTCGCATGCTCTGTGACGGCACCGCCATGATAACGGCGCTGGTATGAACTAAGGCTTCACTTAACGAGCCAGTAAATGACAACTGTTGAGGGAAGGTGACATTTGGCATGAGATGTGGGTCAGGCCCTTTGTTATTTAGCTTATCGACTTCCTCCTCCGTTCGCGCCCACAGCCTGACTTCCAGCCCCTTACGTGCTAGAATCACCCCAAGGGTTATCCCCCAGCTAGTGGTACCGATAATAGCAATCTTAGGCATAGCTTGACCTGTGTTTTTGTTTGAGGTTCTCTAAAAATACTTGATGTTAGCTTAAGTAAGTCGAGTTGAAGAGTCCGGCTTTCCAGTCTTCAGATTCAGCTTACGTTCCTCGCCTGATAACAGCCTTTTAATGTTATCTCGATGCAAAAATAAAATAAGTAGGGTGCCTATCAGAACATAACCCAGATACTCAATAGGGAGGCCATATATAATAGTGAGTGGTACCAATATAGCGTAGGTACCTACCATTCCTATAATAGAGCCCAGAGAGGCAAAACCGGTCAAGCCGGCACCTATGAGCAGGGCCTCTCCACCAAAAAGGCCTGCTACTGGATACAAGGCTATAAGTCCACCGAAGAAAGTGGCCACCCCTCGACCTCCCTTGAACTTAATGAATATCGGCCAAATATGCCCTACTATAGCTGCCAGTGCTGCAAGAGCTTGAGCAAAAATCGGGCCCAGATATCCTAAATTACCGATCGTCATAAAGTCTTTGCTAACTATTAATCCGGCGATGGCTACCGCCAGCATTCCTTTTAATATATCCAGAGTGGCTACTAGCAAGAATGCTTTTCGGCCAAGGGTTCTTAGTACATTAGTCCCCCCAGTTTTACCGCTACCATACTGACGGATATCTATCTTGGCTTTTCGCCTGCTTATTATTAGGCCAAAGGGAATAGAGCCTAAAAGATAACCAATAAAGGCTACCAAAACAAACTTGGCAATTATCATCTCTCCCCTCTGGTTTTAAAGACTAG
>CAJWSH010000082.1 GCA_913046255.1 uncultured Dehalococcoidales bacterium | reverse complement strand
CTGTCCTTGTGTTGCCATTGTCAGCATCAACATGAAAGGCACCGGAGGGACAAACCTCAACACATGTTGGATAGACGCATTGCCGGCAGGATTGCAAAATTGCACCGGGAAAATGTTCATATGGATCCATAATTCTTGCGAGTCGGGCCAGAGAATGATTCGTCTCCCCCTCAAACGCTACGGCACAGGAGGCTACACAAGAAAGACACTGCATGCATTTTAAAGAATCCCAGACAAGATAGGCTTCCGCTTTCGGCGCAAGGTTTAGTGGGTCTGAGTCGGGAGTCCACCAATCCGCTACTGCTAACTGACCGTCTTCACAACTCAGCTGGCTACCAACAACACCGACCACCACTCCACCAGCCACAACCGCGCCGGCTCCCTTGAGAAAATCTCTTCTCGTCCGGCCTTCCTTGATAATGTTTTCCATAATTATTTTCCTCCTTTTGGATTTCCTAACTGTACCTTACTTGTTATCATATTCTTCCATTTCCTATTCACATTTTTACCCCCCTTTTGATGTCTACTTATAAGCGACTCCTTTTTTGGGTAGCTCACACCATCAATCCCAAGTGCACCCAAGGCCTAGTATACGAGAGAGGCAAAGAGTGCTGCTTCAGATTATTTGGCTAGGGGCTACCTAGCCCAAGTATACTTTGCTTTACTATATCCTATCTTATAAAATAAATCAGCAAATTACCATATAAAGGTGTCAATGTTTTGCTCATTTTTTTATAGGACTTTAGCTTATTATCTAATCAGAATTTGTCCTACAATAAAGCAAGGTTGTAGCATGGCGTACAAAGTTGGTAATCGGAAAGATGTACAGGGGGAACTCAAAAGTATGGTTGTGTAATGCCGCCGGTTGATTTATGCCTGTTTTAATTTGCCAGCCGTTTTTCCACGCCGTAGCGGATTAATTCAGCGTTGCTCTTCATAGTCATTTTACTCAGAATACGGCTTCGGTAGGTGCTCACAGTCTTGGCACTCAGCGATAGCTTCTCAGCAATATCCCTTGTCGTTTTTCCTGAGGCAATTAAACATAGCACCTGGTACTCGCGATCAGACAGAATCTCATGAGGCGGTTTTTCAATGTCAACGTCCAAATTTAAAACTAGTTTGTCTGCAAGGGAATGGTTGATGTATTTTCTTCCCAATGATACTTGCTGTATGGCGGTTGTTAGTTCATCTGGCGCACTGTCCTTAGTCAAATATCCTGAGGCGCCGGCTTTCAGTACCCGTAGAGCATATTGCTCTGCAGGATGAATGCTTAATATCAAAACCGAAATGTCAGGCCTTTGGGCCTTTAGCTCTTTTAAAGTATCTAATCCATCCATACCAGGCATAGTCACGTCTAATAACACTATGTCATAATTCCTTTGCCTTACTTTAATGAGCACTTCCGCGCCACTATTCGCTTCATCAACCATAGCCACTTGGCTAATTTCCATTATAATTTGCCTTAATCCACGACGGACAACTGGGTGATCATCAGCGATAAGTATGTTTAACATTAAGCTACACTTGTTTTTTTAAATGGAATATTCACTGTTACCATGGTACCCTTATCTTGAATACCATTGATATTGAGTACACCTCCCCAAAGAAGGGCGCGTTCTCTCATCCCAACCAGTCCAAGTGACTTGGGGTTGGAAATCTCTTTTCTGGTAATTCCTTTGCCATTATCGCTGATTACCATCACTAAATTGTAGTTTTCTTTCATCAAGCTCACCTTGACCTTTGTTGCCCTTGAATGATTGGCGATATTGAGTAGTGTTTCTTGAAAGATGCGAAAAATCGTCGTGGAAAGGTTTTGGTCCAGGACAGCGTCATCGCAATTCGAAGTAATCCGGCATTTAATCCCAGTCAGGTTTCTAAATTCTTCTGTATGCCATTCAATGGCAGCTATAAGACCAAGGTCATCCAGCAATCCCGGTCTCAACTCTGTGGAAATTCTCCTTACTGTCTTCATGATATTACCAATAAGCTCTAGCATTGTTTTAATTTTCTCGAGAAGAGAAGTTTGCTCTTTAAGCAATCTCTTACCCAACCAGGACAGGTCCATTTTCAAAACGGCTAACGACTGTCCCAGCTCATCGTGGACCTCACGTGCAATTCTCTTTCTCTCTTCCTCTCTCGTAGTTTGCAAATATGCGGTAAGGTCGCGTAATTGCCTATGGGAATTTCTTAATTCCTCCCTTGCCCGCTTGCGTTTGGTAATATCCTCCAGAATTCCGTCAAAATACAGAATGCTGCCTTCGTTGTCTTTTACAGCAACCTTTGTATCTGATACTGCTATTATGGTTCCATTTTTCTTTCTGAAGTATAATTCCTTTGTTGGTTTGTCTTTGGTTGAGGCTATTTTTCTAAGAATTGCCTCCCTTTCATTCGGATGTGCATACAAATCAGAAACATTCATTTCTAGCAACTCTTCTCTGGAGTACCCGGTAATCTCTTCCATAGCTGGATTCACTTCCAGAAACCTTCCATCTGCTCTTGGTGCGCTTCTAAATACGCCTAACTTAACATTATTTATCAGACTTTGATATTTCCTCTCAGATTGTCTTAGTACTTTATCTGCCTGCTTGAGCTCGGTGACGTCCTTTGCGATATGAACTGTGCCAACAACTTCACCCACCTTATCAAATATAGGCGATACAGATACCTTAAGATGAACTTCTAGGTGAGGTGCAAAGAATTCAATATCGGCTTGGTTTTTGGTCTCCAGTACTTGTTTATGAGGACAATTCGACCAGGGTTCGTCTGCCTTGTGAAACATTTCATAACAGGTTTTGCCTATAAGTTCTTCCGGTTTCATCTTTAAGGCATCAGCATAGGCCTTATTCACCCTGACAAACTTATAGTCCTTATCATGAATGGAAACTAAATCTGTGATGGAGTTGAATGCACTCCTCCATTCCTGGGTTATCTTTTTTAGTTTTATCTCAACTCGCTTGCGTTCGTCTTTTTTCTTCTCAAGTTCTGTCACACGCTGGCGTAGATCTTCTAATTCTTTGATCAACAGGTCTTTATTTTTAACTTCTACTTTCATCATCCATAATCCTGCGAAACCCTAGCAAATTCACCTAGACGTTACAAACTTGAACTGGAAGCTGTTTAATTTGGCATTCTTTAGAATTCTAAGACTTTCAATAGTGGCTGTCAATGCAGTATTACACCTGAACAGGCCGGGATTCTGTTCTATATTTAGGTTACTGGTAAAAAACAGGGCTCGTTGAGATATCACGATATACTATTCGGGAACATCTCACAGTTTCCTCACTGTCCGGTCGGATACGGAGGAAGAGGTTGTTAAAGAAGGTTAAGGAGTTGGATAGGAAAAACATAGCAAGGATTACTCCAACAATTAGAGGTCGCCAGGCTTATCAACAGTCAGCTAATAGAGATTCTATCCATAACATGATGGGCTGCTTTCAATAAAAGAGCGCAATCAATCTAGTTTGCTACTGGAAAAATTGTTAGGTAAATGGTTGGGGAAGTGAGCATGCCAATATTCTTGCTTGCTATCGCCATTAAATGAAAACACTTGATCGTACCAGTTATGCCTTGTTGACTGCGACTTGTCTTCGACCATTACGCCGCTTGTTGAGTTAGTATTTATTCTTCATTAAACAAAAAGCATAGTGTTCCTAAATTGTAGATTCTTCCACTCCTTATTCTGCAATAACCTTTCCTGGCCACCCCTGCAGAACCTCTCCTGTCTGCCAATCATGGCGCTCGTCGTAATAGCTGAAAACACCAGCCTCAGTAAAAGTATAACTGAATACGACGTCCCAATCCGTTAAGTCACCATGGAAAAGGCCGGTATCACTGGTAACGGTATGCGGATTAGTAATAAGAAAACAATTAAGGTCTGTTTCATCTATGTTAGTCCAAAGAACTGTGGTCCCTATGGGGATAGTCACAGTCTTTGGTTGAGGGCCGTTGGGAGTTGTCATTATAAAGACGGTCGGTATTGGGGGTGGTGCTGGCATAATTTCAATGATGGCGCTTATGCTGGTTCCCACCTCGCTTTCGTTACCAGCCGCGTCCACAGCGGTTACGGCAAACCAGTATTCGGTATCTTCCAGGAAAGCAAACAAAGCTAACTTGAGCCCTGGTACTCCGTACTTGGTTGTCTCATAGGTAACATCTGTTCTATCGTTGATTCGGCCAACAGGGGAGAGTCCGGCGATATCTGTTATCTCTGCCTCAGCGGCATAAACGG
>CAJWSH010000081.1 GCA_913046255.1 uncultured Dehalococcoidales bacterium | reverse complement strand
ACTCACCAAGCTTCTTAAGTATACCACAAAAAATACCTTTGTCAAGCCCCTAATAGAAATTTTTAATCTTTGCTAAAAACTCCCAAAAAGCACTTATACCAACGTGCCAAACCAGCAAATTATTTTTATGAGGGAATAGACTCTAAATATAGTTATTTTATAATCCCTCAGTATTACTAACGCTTTATGAACTATTAGGAATGTTCAACCATCCTTTTATTCCCTGCTGTCTCTAGTACAATTTATAGTATAATTTACGCCAACTTGTAAGGCTACCAAGTAATTTAGTATAATGTTAAATGGTAATCACAACCGACAGGGCAACTGTGGTTATTACTTAGCTGCTGGGGGAAGAATAAAATGCACTTTAATGACGATAGGATTGAATATGCTGTCAGGCATACCGAGATATTGAGGCTACCCAAGCAGACTCTAGCTACCTTCGGTATGACCAATATAGGCTACTATCTAGTTACTGAGCCTGTCTATTCCGAGATGGAAAAGGATGTCACTGAAACCGTAGTTAGAGAGGGGAGAGTAGTTGCCGAGAGGCCGAGGATAGTAACCCCTTATTATCTTTCCCAATTTGAAGGATTTAGCCCAGACGCTAAGAGATACTTTAATGCGCTCCTTAAAAAATATGGTCCTAATGCACCTGGACTGTTTTACAGCTACCGGAATGAATCTAAGGGACTTACCATTGCAGCCGGTAGTTTGATGTCAGTGGTAGATGATCTAAACGCTGAGATTGACAAGAGTGGTGACCCGCTAGTCGCTATTATTAAAGGTGAGGATGAGCTTTGGGATGTATCGCTACTAAAGTTTATCTATGAAATGGCCAGGAACTCTATGGAGGATAACGTCTTGCAGCTCCAGTCTAGAGGGCTCTTGGATATGGATGCCAGTGGTGTTCCGCTTGATGCCAAGCTAAGAATCGAGGATCTTCTTGGAGAGGTTTCAAAAGGGAAAATTAAGCCCAGTCAGTTAAAGGATGAGCTTGACCGCTGGGGCCTTTTTGAGGAATACCAAGACAGATTTTTTACTATTCTCCGTAAGAGGGGCTAAAAGTCGTTATTTGTTAAAGGAGAAAGCACAAAGAACCTGAACTTTGACAGGACATATAGATAATGTGACAGAAGTCGTATACGAAATCTCTCAATTCATGATAGAATGCCAAATAAGCTCTCGTTTGTTATGAGAATTTCAGTTATTGAGGCTAGAGACCTGCCTGAAGCATGGTTCCTCTGTTTGCGTAAGACTCTGGCTGAAGGCTGCGAGTATAAAATTGAGCGGGGGAGCTATGCCGGGCAACATCGCAAGGAACTTGACTTTGTTGTCCTTAAGGTCAAGAACCCAGAGACAAGACCGTTAACCCCAGATGTACCTCAGGGGGTGCCGGCACCAACTACTATGGAGTATATAGAGAGCTACCTTCCTTACCTTATGACAGCACACAGAGCTGAGGGGGAGCAGTATACCTATGGCCAGTACTTGGAGAATCAAATAACTGAAGTAATCAGAATGTATAAAGAAGACGGACTTAATACTAATCAGGCTTTTATGGCGGTGGGTGATAGCCAGTCTATCTTTCTTGATGACCCCCCGTGCCTTCGGGGAATAGATACCAGAATCCGGGATGGCAGGCTTCACTTTTTTGTCTATTTCAGGTCATGGGACATGTGGGCTGGCTTTCCTTCCAATCTAGCCGCCCTACAGCTCCTGAAGGAGTATATGGCTTCGGAGATTGGGGTCGGTGATGGCGAAATGATTGCCTCAAGCAAAGGATTGCACCTTTATGAATATACCTGGGAGCTAGCCAAAACTGCGGCTGGACTAAGTCAAGAGATAAGGAGCTGATATGAGGTTGCCTAGTTATATTTGGATTATCAGAGGGATAGTGCTGGCCATTGTGGTCGCTGGTTTGTTGATGCTGTCGCAGGCACTGGTTGCTAACGCAGTCCATGATGAGCCGACTCCTCGGAATTTAGACCGATGGGAGCAAGGCGAACCACTAAACTGCGATAAGTCCAGTTGTCACAAGGGGCGGGTAGAGGAGCTTCAAATTCATGATGTACTCGGCACAGAAATCGAAGCTTGCTGGACCTGTCATGGCACCACCCCCGGTGCGTTCGCCGCCGGCGGTAGCGGGGTACCGGGAGGACATAACAACAAGCTAATGCTAAGCCTTCTTGACGGAACTTTGCTCACCTTGGGAGATCACCCCCAAGTTTGTGCCCAGTGTCATCAAGGGATCTATGGCGCTTGGGAGGAAAGAGCTCCTGAAATTCCAGGTACTACTAATATTGCGAAGTGCGCTGATTGCCACAACCCGCACCAGCTGAAGATGCCTTTTGTGGATATAACTGAGCCCCACCCGCTGGCTATACTGACGCCAACACTGACGCCACCGCCTCCTTATACCGAGTTGGAGAGCCCCTTTCCATGGGATGATACCTCAGCACAGGAAGCGGGTAATGTGATATTTCAAGAGTCTTGCAGTACATGTCACGTTGCCACAGACACAACACAAGCTGTGGGGCCTGAGTTTAGCGCTGTCGATTATCGCCAGAACCTGGAAGAAAGACCAGACTTTTATTTCTGGATAGTAAGCGAGGGAGGGGACGGGGGCATGCCCCCTTGGGGATCTTCCCTTTCTGAAGAGGAACGGTGGCAAGTCCTGACCTATGTCTGGTCTCTTGGAGCTACTTTGCCGATGCCATCAGTAGTGGAAGAACCACCGGTAGTGGAAGAACCACCGGTAGTGGAAGAACCACCGGTAGTGGTGGAACCGGAGCCAGTAGTAGTGGAACCAGAACCAGTAGTGGTACCGGAACCAGTGGTGGAACCGGAGCCAGTAGTAGTGGAACCAGAACCAGTAGTGGAACCGGAACCAGTAGTGGAACCGGAGCCAGTAGCAAGCCCTGATGATGAAACACCGCTTAACATGTGGCTGATTATTGGCTCAGTTCTTGGAGTCTTGGTGGTTGGTGGTGTGGTATATTACTTTGTGAAAAGGGGAGGATGAACATCAACCCCTAGGCACTATCTACCAACTTGTGAAACGTAGTATACGGAAGGCCGAGCATCTTTAACGGATACTCGATGAGGCGGAGCGGCGAACTTACTTTATTGCTGCTATTAGGTAAGCTCTTAAAGCCTAGAGTAACTCTGGTGGTTGTTGGGGCGATTTCACCATAGACACTGTTTTTATAGGATTTGTCTGGTTATTTAAGACCTTCTTGTTAATATTTGTTCCCTGAAAATATGCCTCAGCCTGCTTTTCATTATCTGGATTTGATAGTAGTCCTTCATACGCTACCTATTTAATGGATTTATTAAGCTTACCGTCCTCATGCTATACTGATAAACAGCGTCGGGGATTTTTAAGTGATGAGTTTTAAGATACGACTAACTATTACTACTAGTTTGTTACTCTTTTCTTTACTCGGTAGCAGTTGCGCTCCCACCAATAGTTTAGATGCCGGTCTAGGCGTGGCAGTGCAGGCATACCGTTTCAATCTTATCGGATGGGAGCTCCAAACTCTATCCAGCGAACTGGAGCAATGGATTTTCGGTGGTAGTGAGAAGGCCGGGGATGAAGTAGATGTGGTAATAGAGTATTTTACCACTGTAGAGCGGATGAAGGTCTTAGCGTCAGAAATTGAAGCACTAAAAATTGGTAATGGGCTGGGTGACTTGGCTTCACTTGAAGCTGAACTAGATTTGCTACAGGAAGAAAAGGAGTCTTTAGAGAGCACGGTAGAGAGGATAATAGAGAAGCAGATAGGAGAGATCCTAGCTCAACTGGGCATCTTTAATCCCATAGATGGCCTTATAAAGTTGAGAATTAACTTTCCACCAGTAAATTTTACCTTGGCGCAGCCGCCTCATTTACTTGTAATTTCACCCAAGGACAGGATAGAGAGCTTGCGGGAGATTACCTTGCGGCAAGACATAAGTATTGAGGAAATAGAGGCCATTGAAGCTGCTGTTTCAGAATTAGGCGTTTCATCGCTGGTGGTTAAGCTGGGTGGCATTGCCACCTATCCTGCCTATGTTATTGACAACGCCAACCTGCAGTTTACCATTAACACGGCGATTGAAGAGTGGCTGCACCAGTACCTGGCTTTTAAGCCATTGGGATTTCTATACGCCCTGGATTTAGTTGGTATCTCCCGTAATTATGAAATTGCCACCATGAATGAGACTCTGGCCGGCATAGTCAGCAATGAAATTGGTTCAATTTTATATCAAAAATATTACTCTCAATATGAGATGGGAGATGGCCAAACCGAGGTAGCCGGCTCAGATTTTGACTTTAACCACGAGATGAGAGAAATAAGAAAGGCGGTTGATA
>CAJWSH010000080.1 GCA_913046255.1 uncultured Dehalococcoidales bacterium | reverse complement strand
GCTGACACCGGTAGACGATTTCCTGCCCAAATATACCCACACTCTATCAGGAGGCCAGAGACAGCGCTTGGCTATCGGACGGGCTTTAATTTTACGCCCTGACTTTATCTTGGCCGACGAGCCAGTCTCAATGATAGACGCTTCCAGCCGGGCAGAAATCCTTTTTCTGTTCAAAGAGCTCCAGGAGAGGCATAAAATTAGTTTCCTCTACATTACCCATGATATCGCCACCGCCCATTATTTTTGCCAACGAATAGCCGTTATGTATTTGGGGAGGATTGTTGAGCTAGGCCCAGCCTTAGCTTTAATCAGAAAACCACTTCACCCGTACACCCGGGCCTTAATAGCCGCTGTTCCTTCCCCCAACCCATCTAACAGATTTCAGGAGCGACTGATTATCCCTGGCGAATCCCCCAGTCCAATTAATGCCCCAATCGGCTGTCGTTTCCACCCACGCTGTCCAGATATCATCCCCAATAAGTGCAATGTTGAGCAACCACAAACGATAACGATCAAGAAAGGGCATCTTACCGCCTGCCACCTTTATTCTTAATTCTACCAAATAGCGCAACACCCCACACATGTAGCTACCAACCAATCAGCCCTCTTGGGGAAAGTCAGCTAAAGTATCCCGACAAAATAAAAACCTTAATTCAACTAGATTATTCTGAAGATAGTGGATGAGATGGTATTGGAGGCACAAAAGCAAATTCAGCAACAGAATCATCAAGTGGCCAAACATAATATATTTCATCACCTATATAAGCAAGATTCCCTACAAAGTCAATAATGTTATCAAAGTCGAAATCTTCAAACCACGCCGGCAATAAATACCCATCCCTTAGCGCCCTCACCTGCAGGATAAACACTTTTTGTTCAGGTGGCAAAGATTGCCACCTTACTCTTGTATCGGTATCATCCTGCGCAAGCCAAGCTTCCAGTTCATCAAGCGTTTCAAAGTGCCTAGGGTTTTGCACCTTTTCCAGCTCTCCAGATAGTGTCAAGTTAAGGCTCTGCTGAGTCTGGATAGCACTATTACCCTCATCAAGCTCAGTCTCTAAAGTTGTAACTCTTGTCGTTGAGTCTAGCAGTTCTTCCTTTAAGGTTAAGCTAGTTACTTCCGATGCTGTCAAGTCTGCTTCTGCTATTGTCAGATTTCTTTCTGCTGCTGCCAAATCTCCTTTCAGATCTGAAACATCACCTTGCAGATTAGCTATTGCATTTTGGGCGTCATCTAGTTTATTAGCCTCCTGTAAATAGAATACTCCAGTGATTGTGAGCCCAACCGCCATAATGCCGATAATTGGAATGGCTATCCACTTGTTCATTTTGACCCCCTCTAACCTGCCATCTTCAGGCGTCTTTAACGAAGCACTTGAGAACAATTAGCCCACTTGCTTTATTCTCGAAAAAAGTATATGGTAATAGAGATACTAAGTCAACAATTAGGTGGATTTAATAAAGATAAAGTAAAACGATACGTACAGTAACAGGTTGTGCCTCACAGTAACGGGCGGCTTGGCAGTCTGATAACGTAGACATACCTCATACACTAGCGAGGCAGATGAACAAATTTTGGTATTTTGCAGAAGTCAAAGGGGGGATAGTATGAAAATGAGGGATTTTTTAAAAATCAATGACCGCCCAGTAATCACTATTGGGTCAAGTGAAACCATCTCCACAGCTATACAAAAATTGATAGAGAACCATATAGGAGCACTACCAGTCTGCAACGATAAGGGCGAGCTAGTGGGAATTATTTGCGAAACAGACCTACTGAAAGAGTGTTTCCGCAATAGCAATGCCATTGGCATCACCAGAGTCCAGGACGTAATGATCCGACGTGTAATTGTAGGGACTCCTGACGACGATCTAGATTATGTAACCACTGTAATGAAACAGAACAGGATCAGGCACCTTCCTATAGTGGTTGGCCAAAAGTTGGAAGGGATAATCTCAATGCGAGATAATTGTGACCTTCAATTAAATGAATGCAAGGCACAGACCCGTTACATAGACCTAGTACCCGGGAAAACTCATTCTGGGAGACAGCGTCTAATCTAGTACTTTATACTTATCACCTACGTTGCGGAACTACATGGCAGTACGCTTTACAACACGACGGCGGATAAAAGGGTTTGCATCAGCCATTCGACATATTACCTCTTCTTGACCGAATGGAGAGGTGATAACTGCTAGCATGTTAGTACTCCATTTTGTATTCTTCATGTAATCTCAGTCTTTGCCAGAACTATTTCGAAAGGACATTTGATAGCTCCGGAAGGGCAAAAAGCCTCACAGTCCGTACAATAACTACAGCCCTCGGGCTTGACTATCGTCACCTCGTTATTTGTCAATGCAACTACATCAAGAGGGCAAAGCTCAACACAATCCCCGCACCCAGTGCACTTATCAAGGTCTATTTCAGGTATTGCCAGTTTCACCGCATATTCTCCAAGAAACCTGTAACTAATCCGCAAACCATTTTAAGTAGTATCAAACCTGGTGCACACGATTTTTGTTGGAAATTTGGCTCATTTCTCTCAATTTTTCTGAGTCTTCCACAAAGATGCGCTGACCCTCAATTCTAATGGCGCCTGCCCTCTCCAAGGCTTTGAGTGCCCTACCTACCACATCCCGAACTGAGCCAACGATTGCTGCCATCTCGTCATGGGTTAGACGTGGCATAGGTGACACTCTCCCCTCAACTGCTGCCAGGTTCAGCAGCATCCTAGCCAATCGGCTGACTATATTGCGAAAGGAAAGGTCCTCAACCATCATAGTCAGACGGCGAAGTCGCATTGACAAAAGTTTAATGATAGCTAGTGCTGCCGGGCAATCAGCCACTAGAGAAAGTAACGTCTCTTTAGATATGATATAAACAGTAGAGGGTTTAAGTGTTGAGGCACTGGCTGGGTTAGGGCCACCATCAAACACGGGGACGTCATTGAAACTGTCCCCCGGCTTGGCAATGAGTAGTACCTGCTCTCTGCCTTCTGGAGAGCTCTTATAAATACGCACCTGTCCTGATTTTACCACGTATAGCCCGTGGCATGGCTCGCCCTCAAGAAAAAGTATCTCCCCCTTGGCGAAGGAGCACTCTAATACTTCGTTTTCTATACGTTTTACTTCTTCAGCGCTAAGTACAGTGAAGTAGGGAATAGAGCGCAAGAAATCAGCTAACGAGGACACTTCAGTACCTTCTCAAATACAGTCTCACCTTCAAATTCTACCATACACAGGTGACCATTGCATCAGTAGAGTCTTTTTGCGACAAAAGTCGTATGCACTGGGATAAGGTGATGATATATTGAGAGTGTTAAAAAGAGCCCGCGCAAGGGAGTATAAGTATGGCATTTGATAAATCATGTCCTGGGGCACGCACCATCCGCGAGCCTACTCCGGAAGATGTCAACTGCCCTAGTTGCGATGAGGCAGTAGAAATCTGGACTGACGAACTAAAGGCTAACTGCCCTAGTTGCGGCACTAAAGTATTTCGGGAGCAGCAGCCCTCGTGTATTGATTGGTGCCCTCATGCCAGAGAATGTGTAGGGCCTGAGGTATACGAAAGGTTGAAATCAGTATAGGTGGTTATATATTAATAAGCGTTGGTGATTTGTAATTTTTCATCCTTTAGTTATGACTTAATAATGGAAGGTAAAAAATGCGAGAGGAAGTGGAGGCAGTTCTGAATAAAGTAAAGCCGGCTTTAAGAGCAGATGGTAGTGATATGGAACTGGTAGCAATATAAACAGAAAGTAATGCCCAAGATATCTCTTTATTAGATTGGACCAAAACATGAGTGTCGAGTTAGGCATATGAGTGATATTTTTCGTGATTTTCTCAACGAGGTTAGCCCAATAAAATTTAAAGAGCCGCTGGCAGAAACCCTAGGCGCCTTTAAAAAGAGTGGTGCTACTCTAGAGTACACTTTCGTTGATACGCTAAAGCTGGCGGGACACGCTTGCCCCATAATTGCTGGAGCATATTTATGCTGCCAAAAAGCCCTAGAGGATCTTTATCATGATGAAATCCCGATAAGGGGAGAGATTTCCGTTACTGTTTATGGAGAAGCGGACGAAGGGGTTTACGGGGTCATGGCGCAAGTATTTAGTTTTCTCACTGGTGCCGCCCCGGTTACCGGTTTCAGAGGTTTGAGCCATAAATTTAAGAGAAAGGATTTGCTCAAATTTAGCTCAAAGAAAATTGATACTCAGGCAATGTGTTTTGAGTTTAGAAGGTTGGATAACGACAAAGCAGTGATAATCAAATTTTACCCCCAGCAAATCCCGTTTCCGGAAGAGAACGCAAAGCGAATGGCAAAGTTAATGGAAAAGGTTATCTGGGAAGCCGCCAGAGAGGA
>CAJWSH010000079.1 GCA_913046255.1 uncultured Dehalococcoidales bacterium | reverse complement strand
TTGAGCTTACCGATGTAGTCACCGGGGAAACATTCAAGATCAGCGACTTTAATGATAAACCCATTTTGCTGGAGAGCTTTGTTCCTGTTTAAGACAGCAGCATGGAACGGTAAAGCCACACACAAGCGGATAGAAATTAACAAGGATAAGGTAATAGTGTATTATCACCTACCGCTACCACAGGGTGAGAAGAGGAAAGTGACGGCAGAAGTTCTGCCTATTGTAACCCTTGGTGGAGCCGGAGGGACTCGAACCCTCGACCTTTTGACTGCCAGTCAAACGTTCTCCCAACTGAACTACGGCCCCAAAAAGCTACGTCCAATTTAACACGAAATGAGGTTGTTGGCAAGATAACAGCTCATTGGCAGATTTTACATTCAGGGTAAAATATCATAAGCTAAAGAATCCTCTGAACGCGGAGCTAAGAATGAGAAGATATGCGGCTTTACTTTTTGCTCTGGTGTTGAACTTATCGCTGGTGGGGATGGCCCTTGCTTCTTCAACTGTCTCCTATTCCAGCATCGGTACACCCATCATAGATGGAGAACTGACGACTATCGAGGAATGGGACGGTGCACGCAAGTCTAACTTTACACTGAACATTGATTCCTTTGCTATAAATGGTAGTCTTTTGGTTATGAATGATGCAGACAACCTTTATCTCGCTGTCAAGCTTAATGTTGACGTTCTTCCCTTTGACCAACAGACTGGTTTTGTAACGCCGATGTTTGATTTGGTAATCGTCGGCATCAACAATAAAATGGTAGAGTCAAGAATAATAAGCGAAGGTTGGTTCACCAACATGATTTATGACGCTATCGATTACCCTAACCACTGGTTCTCCGAATTCTCACACCCATTGAGCAGCATTAGTCTTTTATCTGGAGACAAGGTCGATTTCTATATCAAAGTGCACTTTTTGGGTCCGCTACCATTTGCCGGTAATTACTACTACCTGCCTGCTTCAGGCTCTGATGATCTGATGGAAATCTTGATAGTGTCTCCGGATTCCACCACCCCACCAAGTAGCTCCTCAACACCTGCTGAGATGAACACTCTATTGGAGTCAGAAACAAATTACCAGCAAGACGGCTTACAAGACAATACTCGCCCACCGACGTCCATTAACCCTATTATCTATGTGGGCGCCACTATATTGATAGCCGTTATTGCTGGAATCGTAGCCACTATTTACTTACTCAGATTACGAGATAGTTGAGCTCTTAAGCGAACAAGATTAATCTATCCCAGAATGACACCAGTTCCATAGGCAAGTATCTCGGAGGAACCGGTCATTATCATTGAGGTGGTAAACCTCAGACTGACGATAGCATTAGCCCCCTTCTCCTCAGCATCCTCTACCATCCGTTGTAGGGCCTGCTCCCTGGCTTGAGCCATCATCTTTGTGTATTCAGTTACCTCACCACCAACCATCGCTCTCAAGCCAGCCACAATATCCCGGCCCAAATGCCTTGCTCTAATAGTACTGCCTTTAACCAGACCAACAGTACTGGTAATTTCCTTTCCTTCTATCCGCTCTGAAGTAACAACAATCATTTATCAACCTCCTTAAAGTTATCTTTCTTAGCCTGAGCTATTCTGTCTCTAATTACTATTCCAAGGAGTACTACTACCGCCACGGCAATGGCACCAACCACTATACGATAAAATAGTGGAATCTCATCCGTCGTAAAAAAGCCTTTACCCCCCCAGCCCACAAGAACAAGAGTGCCAAGACCAATCACTATAAAAGCTGCGTTTTGTATAATCCATCACCTTCAGACATAATCTCAGTAATATTATGTCGAGTATATAATGCTCTCCACCCCACCGCCTTAGATGCTCGTTATCAATCTACCTTTTTGGTCTCCTTTCTTTGTCAGAGAGTTGGTATTACTCTCCTTAACAACCTGCTTGAATAATAAATCAAAAGGCTACCACTTATGCTTCCACACCGTCCCCTTAGGCGTATCCTCAAGGGCTATACCTAGCTCATCCAGTTCAGCCCGTATTTCATCAGCAAGTTGCCACTGCTTGGCTTCACGCAGTTGATTACGGAAATCACTATATGAATCAACGTTCATAGCTGCAGTTGTACTCAGGTCTTTTACATCAGCCAAAACTCTATTAAAATCTCGAGGGCTAGTAGCATATTTCAGCCGATTGCGGAGAGAGTCAAGTCCAAGAGTGTATCGCCCAGTATATTCTACTGCCTTGTCTAGACTAGAATATGTACCCTCTGGGAACTGACAACGAAGTGACTTTGATAAGCCAATAAACATAGATTCATTTTTAGCTAATTTGGGTAAACCAGTTTCAATAAACTTAAGTGCTCCCTTTAAATTTTGGACTGCATATTGTTCAAGAGATCGAGATTTATTATAGAGTTTCTCTTCAAACGTCTGCTCTTGTAATTTAAGGGTCAACCCAAATACACTGGCTAATGTATGGAATATTTGTTGGATTTCAACAACATCATGGTTCTCATCTCTTCCCTGATTAATCTCTCTAGCCAAATCAAAAAGTATAGCCATCGCCTGAGCGGTATTAAAATCGTCATCCATTGCCTCAATAAACTGCTTGCGATAGGACTCAGCATCAAAGGTTTCCTTTACGCCACCAGTAGAGTAGTCTCTTGAAATCACCCGTCGCAACCTCTCAGCCCCACTCTCCGCTGCTTCCAATGCTTCCTCGGAATAGGTTAGGGGGCTCCTGTAGTTGGAACCGAGGACAAAGATACGGATAGCATCAGCGCTGTGTCCCCTCAGTGCTTCCTTTATCGTTATCAGATTGCCTAATGATTTACTCATCTTCTCTTCGCCCAACTGTAAGAGCCCATTATGCAACCAGTATTTAACAAACGGCTTTTTGCCGCTAAAGCTCTCCGATTGGGCAATTTCATTCTCATGATGGGGGAAGATCAGATCTCGTCCACCACCATGGATGTCAATGGTATCCCCCAGATACTTTAAAGACATAGCACTGCACTCAATATGCCAACCTGGTCGGCCCGGACCCCAAGGGCTTTCCCACGATGGCTCGCCCGGTTTTGACGCCTTCCACAGGACAAAATCCATCGGGCTTTCTTTATCATCATTGCTCACAGTGCTCTCCACGCTCATCGCAAACTCAAGGTCACGGCGGGCCAGCTTGCCGTAATCAGCCACCTCTCTTACCCTAAAATAGACACTACCATTCGCCGGATAGGCAAAACCACTGTCCACCAACCCAGCCACCACCTCAATAATTTTCGGTATCTCCTCAGTTGCCCGGGGATAAATATCAGCTCGGCCGACATTTAAGGCGTCCATATCAGCAAAAAAACTATCGGTGTATTTTTTGGCTAATTCAACGGTAGAAATACCAAGCTCATTTGCTCTGTCTATAATCTTATTGTCGATATCAGTAATATTCTGTACATACCTAAGTGTATAACCACGAAACTCAAGATAGCGCCGAATAACATCAAAGATAATATAGCTCATGGCATGACCGATATGAGCTTCAGCGTAGGGCGTAACCCCGCAGACATACATCTTAACCGGGTCACTCTGGGGTAAAAAGTCCTCTTTTTCTCCGGAAAGGGTATTAAAAATCTTCATCGCTGCTTTCTTGTTACCGTTGACACCAACACCTTATGGTAAGTAATAACTTTTCCTGAAAGGTATTATGTATTTCCATTGTTATTACTTCTCCACTACGGTGGCCACTGACCAGGCAACCATTCCCTCCTCACGACCGACAAAGCCGAGTTGCTCAGAGGTTGAAGCTTTAACGCTTACCAAATCAGTGGCAATACCCAGTGCCTGGCTCAAATTTTGGCACATGCTGTAAATATAGTTCCTTAGTTTGGGTTGCTCAGCGACAATAGTGGCATCAATATTTGCCACCTTGAAGCCCTTTTCATCAAGCATAGCCCCTACTTTTTCAAGTAAAACCAGACTGGCAATTTTTTTATACTGCGAGTCACCAGGCGGGAAATGGCTGCCGATATCTCCTAGCGCTGCCGCTCCAAGCAGAGCGTCAATAATGGAATGGGTTAATACATCGGCGTCGCTCCAGCCGACAAGACTCCGAGCCGATGGTATCTCTACCCCGCCAAGCACCACGGAGTGACCTGGGGCCAGACGGTGGACGTCATAACCTATACCAGTGCGCATTTTAAGCTCCATGTTTTAAACCATAAAACCACAACTATAGCCAGACGATGGACATCGCAACTCTTTCCAGCATCTATTTTAAATTTCATGTTCTCGCCATATAATTTCAGCTAGAGCCAGATCACTAGCATTGGTTATCTTTATATTATCATAAGAACCCATATAAAGCTTGATCCGGCAACCTAACCTCTCCACCAGCGAAGCGTCATCGGTTACTTCGACCTGTATCTTGTGATAGGCTTG
>CAJWSH010000078.1 GCA_913046255.1 uncultured Dehalococcoidales bacterium | reverse complement strand
TTTAAATGGTGGGCCGTCTCGGGATCGAACCGAGGACCTACTGATTAAGAGTCCGAAGACTCACTTATTAACCATTGTTTTTATTAGCCTTGCTGGGGCGCTCGTTGCGAATTGTGCCTATAAATGTCTATCAATGTCCATCAGTTTGACACAAAACTGACACAGTAAAAGAGTTAATTTCTACTAAACAAAAACAGAAAGGTGAGCGAGAGGAAAGTAACATTTTGACACAAGCGAATCACCTTTCTATTTCATATTAAAGAGTTAGCTCTGCCTGTTTTTCTTCTAATGAACCATATAGCTGCAAACCCGGTAACCATCAGCATGAAAAGTCCTGCTACTGTTTCCGGTTCAGGAATAGAGTTTGCAACCATGTTGTTCCCCAATATTGAAGGCGTGTTAGTGGCCTTAATTACTTTTCTGCCCCCAAGAATACTTACAGAAGAAGGATAAGCTGTAGTCTTTACACCCTTCACCATGGGCAGTGGAACTTGAACCTCAGGGGTCATCTCCGGCTGAGGATTGACGACTCTTTTTGAGACAGCAACAAACGAGGTCCATTTTGTGGCAAGAGAATGATCAAGCCCCAGAGTAGTAACCTTAAACTTAAGTTCATCATCGCTGAATTTTTTGTTGCTTCCGCTACTTTTCGTATTCAACTGGCGCATGTAATCTGAAATTTTGGATCGTGCCCAAACCAGTGAAATGGCAGAAGTGGACTCATCGTAAAAGTTTTCCTGCGGCAGGTTAAACTGCAGCGGCAGGGAAGCTTCTCTCCCCTGAACCTTTCCAAGCACTCGTATTGTTTGCAGTCCAGCCCCTTCATACTTTCCCTGGATCCGGATGGAGTCTCCAGAAAATAAATCCGGGATGATTTCAGGTGTCACCTCAGAAACATTCAACTTGTTCCAGTCAATGGAGATGTTCGTTAGCAATGGAGAGTTCAGCTTACGAGCAAACTTGATAGCTACTTCTTCTGAATTCTCGGTAGGATCAATATATCTTGCAAAACCATGTCCAATTCTCCCCATCTCCGAGAGCAGGTAGCGGTTGACCGATGTGCCGACACCAAAGGCATAAATACGCGCGTCTTTTATTTTCTCGTTGATGAGTTGCATCACTTCGGATTCATTGCTGACATACCCATCGGTAAGAAAAATGACGATGCGAAGTGTTCGGCCTATAAGAGGACTGGAGAAGGCATGCTTTATAGCAGGAACAATTTCAGTTCCGCCATTGGCATTTAGAGAGTCTATGTGTTTTTGACCTCTATACAGGTTCTGCTTTGTGGCCCTGATGGGACTGTTCGTGAGCTCATGACTTGTATCTCCAAAGTTAATAATACGAAAGTAATCATCGGGACGCAGGGTCTTAAGGGCATGACGCATGAACACCTTGCTTGCGTTCATTGGATCTCCACTCATTGATCCGGATGTGTCTAGGACAAAGATCATCTCCCGTGCCGTGATATCTTGATCTTGTGGAACCGTTGGAGGCTCTATCAGTAAACTGAAGTACCCATCTTTTTCCTTTTGGTGAGTTAGCATTGATGCCTGTGTACTCTTTCCCGTGAGACGATAATTTAAAACAAAGTCCCTGTTGTCTATCGTTCTTCCTTCAGACAGGGTGGCTACCTTGTCTTTTTCAGTTCCGGATACCTCAAGCTCGTGTGTATGACTGTAAACATTTGTGATGGGAATTCCTGCCTTGACGCTTACCTTTACTGAAACACGTTCACGGTCAACTTCAAATTGTGCATTAGAGCCAAACACCGAGGGATATTTTGGAAGTGATTCAATCTCCCATTGACCGTAAGTACTATCACTTCTGACCTTTTTTACTCCCACTGTAACGTTCTGGTCCACCACTAATGGGGCCTTTCCAGAATCTAATGGCTGATATCTAGGCCCTACAACAAGTGGAACAACAAGCTGGTACTCATTGTCGACCTTATTAATAGTCTGTGCGTATTTAAGCGTTACCTTGATCGGCAACCCTGGAATCAGGTTTGCAATTTCCTGGGTGAACATGTTGGGACGGTTTTGTGTTAACAGGGAGGCTGTTTTCCCTTCCTTCTTTGCTTTTTTAAAAATCTTCTTTGCCTTTTCTATCTTCTTGATCTTTGCCTCTACAATCTCGTCACCTATTGCCATCTGCATCCCGTGTACAGCGGCATCCTTGTTCATGGGGAAAAGGTAAGTTGCGTGCAGAGGTTCCTTGGTCGGATTAATAAAAGTCTGCACCACGGTCACCCCGGCAAGCTCACCCTGTATGTCAACATTCAAGTCTGTCTTCAGTGCAGGTAAATCAAATTCAACACCTTCCTTGGTATACACCTTTATCGTTCCTCCAAGCTTGGCTCTGATAACGGCATTGGCATCTGGAATGATCCCCTGTGATGCAAGGTAAAAAGTGATTAGGCAGGTTATGAGTTTGGTCATATGATTGTTTCCTTAAAATTCAATGGATTGAATGAATGGACTGGAACTGCTGATATCCATGGCGGCCATGATTGCGTTATCCCAGTTATTGTTTTCGGTATCCTCCAGGTTCCATGGAGAGATGCGCTGCAGTGCGTACCATATTCCACCCTGTTGCATCCAGTTCCACACCGCTTCTGAAACATTGCTGGTGCTATGTCCCTTGCTTGACACGAAACTGACCGCAACCCTGTAGGCGGCACCATCCGGCGCTGTTGCCTTGTAAATTGCGGTGGGCATGGTTGCATGTCTGACACCCTTATATTGGACACTAAATCCAAGTCCCCTTAAGCATTCCTCTGGAGAGTGAAGGTGTCTGAGCGGAGCCGAGGTCTTAACAACTAGAAGACCACGATCTCCGTAGGTGGCCTTGGCAGCTGCACCTCCGTATTGGGTGAAGTAAGCCTTTTCCTGTGAAAGCAGAGGCACGTGGTTTGCTATGTTGCCGTTAATCCACGAGGGAAGATCAACGGTTATATTTGGTATGGCTACGTCTATAGGTTTTCTGGGAAGGCTGATAATTGTTACCGCAAGAACAAGAAACACACAGGCCTTCCATAAGGGGTTGAGCTTCAACAATGGTTTTTGAATTTCTTTACTTTTAATAGTGTTGTTTTTAAAAAATTTCTGGCTGTAAACCTTGGATGCCCAGTAAATGACAGGCAGACACCCAATGGTGAGAAAGACAAGACCTAGTAGGTCATGCCATGGCGCCTCCATGACATCGATATTCATAAAAAGTTCTGGGTAAACAAGTCCGGTTGCAATAACAACAATTCTGATTACGTTGACCAAAACTCCGGAGATGATAGTAAGGACAAGTCCCAAGATTCCTTTTGCTGTTCCGGGACGGCATACGGTCATACAAGTTGCATAAAAAAGAAGAAGCAAAAGAAGTGCCCGTGCTCCTGAGCATGGCAGATCAACCAACACGTCCTGGTTATCGATCAGGATACGAACGCCATTGCAACGTACGTTGTCAAAAATACTTCCTAAAAGGAGGCAGGCGCCATCTGCAGAAACGGATTGTAGACCATAACCTATTGTTCGCTGGACAATACGCTCTAGGGGAAGGGTAAAAGCGAAACATATGGCTAGCCACCCTGGGGATATGGGTCTTTGTCTAAATCCTACTGCAGCAAGATGTCCTAGAGCATAAACATCAAGAACGAGTGTTATGGCGCCTATAACGTTAACGGCAAGAACTTGCCCAACCATTCTGGTGAGAGCAGAAACGGAGAGAAGAAAGAAGGGGAGTCTAAGGTTGACCGTATTTGCAGTACGGTCACTGGTTACACTCCATAGAAATAGTCCAACACAGACACAGAAAACAATTAGCCCACTGGAATTGTAGGAAGGATCACTCCATGTCTGCACCAGCCATAGGACTGGATCAACTGCCAGAATTACCGCGGCAACTCCAAAGATAACCTTGGAGACAAAAAACTTGCCTTTAAAAGGAATACTGTTCATTTGTTTCTCTTCATCCGGTTAAACAAGAGAATAAGGATTACTGCAAAATTGAAATGGTCAGATAGATAAAACCGTAAACAACTAAATACGTTATTGCGTATTCAATATGCGCCTCGATTTAATTTGTGTAGAGGTTATGAACTAAAAAATAAGTTCCCTACATACATAGTTCGAGATTTCGAACTATTAAGGAGAAAGGTAGAAATTAAAAAAACAATTCTTTACTGGAGGGAATAAATGGTGCTCACGAAAATATTAGCCGTCGTGGCATTGATTTTTGCGGTCCTACCATCCAACTCCGAGGCAGAACACCTGAGATCAAAAGGGCTTACGCTGTTTCAAAAAAAGTGATTCTTTACCCTCAAAGCCCTACGCTGGCAATGAAAATTTATAGAGTTTCAAACAGAAGAGCTACGGTAAGTGTCTTCTCTATTCTGACTGTGGCTCCCGAGGTTGGCCTATTATTTATCGAACAGGGTAGTCCTTGGGATAATGGTTATAATGAGTCGTTTAATGGAAAACTCAGAGATGAGTTATTGAATGGAGAATGTTTGGCGTCAACT
>CAJWSH010000077.1 GCA_913046255.1 uncultured Dehalococcoidales bacterium | reverse complement strand
ACAAGCCAGTAGTGGATACCTGCGGTACCGGTGGTGATGGCTTGTATACCTTTAATATCTCAACAGCGGCTGCCTTTGTCGCTGCCGGCGCTGGGCTTACAGTTGCCAAACACGGCAACCGAGCCATGAGTAGTCACTGTGGCAGCGCCGATGTGCTTGAAGCTTTAGGTGTTAAGATTGATCTTAATGCCGAGCAGGTCAAAAATTGCCTTGAAGAGGTGGGCGTGGGTTTTATGTTTGCTCCGGTATTTCATCCGGCTATGAAATATGCCGCTGTTCCCCGCCGCGAGATTGGCATCCGCACTGTCTTTAACATCATTGGACCACTGATCAATCCGGCCGGTGCCAATGCTCAAGTGCTGGGTGTCGCTGAAGGGCTCTTGGTGGAGAAGTTGGCTTTAGTGCTTAGAGGACTGGGTTGCCATCATGCCCTGGTAGTTCATGGCGAAGATGGTTTAGATGAAATCACAATCACTGCCAAAACCCGAGTTGCAGAACTAAAAGAAGATTCTATTGAGAACTATTTTATTAGTCCTGAGGACTTCGGTTTATCTCGAGTTGAGTTGAATGACTTAAGGGGCAGTAGTGTCTCAGAAAACGCTATCCTGCTGCGTAAAATTCTTGATGGTGCCCCCGGTCCTAAGCGAGATGTGGTCATAATGAACGCTAGCGCTGTGCTACTGGCTGGAGACAGGGTTAAAACAATTGAGCAGGGGATAGTCTTGGCCGAAAAAGTTATAGATAGCGGCAAGGCTCTTGGGAAATTAGAGAAGCTATCAGAGTTCAGCCAAAGTTTAGCCTAAGAGGATGCTTAATGATCTTATTTGTCATTCCGAGCAAAGCGAAGAATTTAACCCTTTTGTTACCGCTCAGAGTGACAAAATAAGCACTCTTGATTTAGGGAGCCTAGGATGATTTTAAACCAGATAGTGGCTAATAATCGGCTGGAGCTTGAAGCTAGAAAACAAAGATCCCCACTTGAAGAACTGCAGAAGAAGGCATTAGAACAGCCTGTTCCTCTTGATTTGGCGAAGGCGTTGCGAGGTGAGCGTATCCAGCTCATTGCTGAGATAAAAAAGGCATCACCATCCAAAGGTATTATTTGCTCTGATTTTAATCCAGTGAAAATAGCTCGGATATATGCCAGTAATGGCGCCTCAGCTATATCGGTACTGACTGAGGGCAAATACTTTAAGGGTAGTTTAAACCACCTGCAAGATATCAGAAAGGCACTGGGAAATAAAAGGCCGCCACTTCTCAGAAAAGACTTTATTTGCGATCCCTATCAGGTCTATGAATCGCGGGCTTATGGTGCTGATAGTCTACTTCTTATCATGGCTATCCTGACACCTGAGAAGTTAAAGGAGCTGCTCAGAATAAGTTATAAGCTGGGTATGAATTGCCTGGTAGAGGTGCATAGTAGGGCTGAGCTTGAAACTGCACTGGGAAGTGGAGCTAGAATCATAGGCTTAAATAATCGCGACCTAAAAACCTTTACCGTGGATCTGGCTACTACTAAGTGCCTGCGACCGCTTGTTCCTAAAGACCAAATAGTGGTCAGTGAAAGTGGTATAAGTAACCGCAGCGACATGGAAAAACTGCAAAGGTGGGGAGTTGATGCCGTTCTCATCGGTGAGTCGCTAATGTCAGCGCCTGATATCGCAACCAAGATGAGGGGATTATTGGCTGCTACCTTTTAAGATGAAGGGTATAGTGATTAAAATAAAGATTTGCGGGCTATCTAAGCTAGAGCATGCTCTGGTAGCAGCCGAAGCTGGTGGGGATTTTTTGGGCTTGATCTTTGCCCAAAGCAAACGCAGGGTTTCTCCTGAAAAGGCATTACCGATAGTCGAAGCGATTCAAAGTTTGAATCCCCACCCGGCTGTTGTTGGTGTTTTTGTAAACAAAACAGCTCAGGAAGTTAACCGCATCGCTGACTATTGTCGGCTGGACTGGGTGCAGCTCAGCGGTGATGAAACCTGGGATTACTGCCGGGAGATTCATCGACCGATTATAAAGGTTATTCGTGTATCAGCTAATAAAAATATCAAGGAAATTATAGCTGAGATAGAAACAGGCTACCAACTACACTTAAAACATGAACCTGTCTATCTTCTTGACTCAAAAGTTGGCAATGCTTATGGCGGAACTGGCGAGACCTTTAATTGGAAATTAGCCGAGAAGGTGTCAGCCAGATTTCCGATAATAATTGCTGGCGGGCTTACTCCAGCCAATGTTGGTAAGATGATAGGGAAAGTGAAGCCTTGGGGAGTTGATATTTCCACCGGTGTAGAGAGCAAAGGCCAAAAAGACATTTCAAAAATCAGACTCTTCATCAAGGCGGTGAGAAAGATAAAGGAGGGCAGTGTTTAAAAACCTTCAGCAAGCTATGAAGGCTTTAATTCAGGTGACAGCCGCCTGAGACAAGCGTAAAATATAGCGGTAGTGTCAAGCTGGTATACTTACTAAAAGGAGATAGTTACTTGCTACCTAATGATAGAGGCTACTTTGGGGACTATGGTGGGCGGTTTGTCCCTGAGACTTTGATGCCGGTTCTGGATGAGTTGGATAAAGCCTATAAGCAAGCAAAGGCCGATACCTCCTTCTGGGTTGAGTTTGAGTCGTTGTGCCGTAATTACGCAGGCAGACCGACGCCGCTTTATCTGGCAGAAGGATTAACTAAACATTGCGTCGGCGCCCAGATATTTCTTAAAAGAGAAGACCTAGCTCATACTGGAGCCCATAAAATCAACAACGCTCTGGGGCAGGGACTTCTTGCTTGGAGGATGGGGAAGCATAGAATTATTGCCGAGACCGGGGCTGGTCAGCACGGAGTGGCTACTGCTGCCGTATGCGCTATGCTGGGGCTTAATTGTATTATCTATATGGGTGAGGAAGATATACGCCGTCAGTCGCTCAATGTCTTCCGAATGAAACTCATGGGTGCTGAAGTGAAATCTGTTTCCGGGGGTAGCCGAACTCTAAAGGATGCCATTAACGAGGCGATAAGAGATTGGGTTACCAATCCTCTGGATAGCTACTATCTTCTGGGCTCGGCAGTCGGCCCCCATCCTTATCCGGCAATGGTGCGTGATTTCCAGTCGATAATCGGCAAAGAAGCGAGGCAACAAATTTTGG
Organism: uncultured Dehalococcoidales bacterium; assembly: GCA_913046255.1. Classification (GTDB taxonomy): domain Bacteria; phylum Chloroflexota; class Dehalococcoidia; order Dehalococcoidales; family ARS1013; genus ARS1013. Next base: position 1,431 of record CAJWSH010000077.1, on the reverse strand, counting down.
ATAATCCGGGTCGTCTGCCCGACTATATTGTTGCCTGCGTCGGCGGTGGTAGCAACGCCATTGGTATCTTCTACCCCTTCCTAGGTGATAAAGATGTCAGACTCATTGGGGTGGAGGCCGCTGGCAAGGGGCTTAAGAGCGGCAAGCATGCCGCTTCATTGGTTTCGGGAAGAGTAGGGGTTCTCCATGGGACAAAGTCTCATCTTCTCCAAGATAGTGATGGGCAGATTAGGGAGACACACAGTATTTCTGCCGGGCTTGACTATCCCGGTGTCGGCCCTGAACACAGTTACTTAAAACACAGTGGACGTGCCACCTATGTCGCCATAAGTGATGAGGAAGCACTGGATGGTTTTCAACTGCTCTGTCGCACCGAGGGCATTACTCCTGCCCTTGAGCCATCTCATGCTGTATCTTATGCTGCTAAACTAGCCGCTTCCTTAAGTAAGGAACAGATTATCGTGGTCAATCTTTCCGGTCGCGGTGACAAAGATATGGATATAGTAGCTCAGGCATTGGGGGTGAAGTTTTGAGTGATATTGTATCTGTCTTTAAACAACCAGGCTATAAAGCCCTTGTAGCCTATGTCACTGTAGGTTATCCCAATATTTCCGCCACCCTGGAGATTGTTCCCCTTCTCGCTTCAAGTGGCTGCGATATAGTGGAACTGGGGATACCCTTTTCCGACCCTCTGGCTGATGGTACTACCATACAAAAGGCAAGCTTTTGCGCTCTTGAGAATGGGGTTACTCCCCAGCTCTGCCTTGAAGTAGCCGAGGAATTGAGTCGGAAAGTCAACATACCACTAGTGTTTATGACCTATTACAATCTGGTCTTTAGTTATGGTCTAGAGAAATTCTTAAGTGTCTGTGCTAGCTCAGGTATAAGCGGTTTAATCATTCCTGACTTACCTCCAGAGGAGGGTTCAGAACTGGAGACTGCGACCAAAAGAAAAGGACTCGACCTCATCTATTTACTGGCGCCAACCAGTACTGAAGAACGCAGTAGGTTGGTAGCTGAGAGGTCGCGAGGATTTATATACCTAGTGTCAGTAACCGGGGTTACCGGAGCTAGGGAGAAGCTGCCCGTAGATTTGGCATCATTTGTAGGCAGAGTGAAGAAATTAGCTCCCCAGCCACTCTGTGTTGGCTTTGGAATATCTACTCCGGAACAGGCAAAGCGGGTGGCCCAGATAGCTGACGGGGTTATTATCGGCAGCCGAATCATTCAGCTTATGGAGGCTAATGATAACTTCGTATCGTCGGTCAGTAGTTTCATAAAGGAGTTGAGACAGGCCCTTGATAAATAGTTCAAGCAGATGGTAAGTTGACATAAAAAGTATGTATTCGTGGTCGGGGTGGGCGGATTTGAACCGCCGACCACCTGAACCCCATTCAGGTGCGCTACCAGGCTGCGCTACACCCCGAATCA
>CAJWSH010000076.1 GCA_913046255.1 uncultured Dehalococcoidales bacterium | reverse complement strand
ATAGACAAAGGCCCTGCCCTGCACCACAGCAGCAATCCTCTCTAGCCCCATACCGGTATCAATGTTGGGTTTTGACAGTAGTGTGCGGTTACCATTTTTATCCTGGTTATACTGCACAAATACCAGATTCCAGATTTCGGAAAAACGGCCGCAGCCACAATTGGGTTCGCAAGAAGGTTCTTTACAGCCAACCTCCTCGCCAAAGTCATAATGAATCTCGCTACAGGGTCCACAGGGGCCGGAATCGCCGGCTGGACCCCAGAAGTTATCTTTCTCACCGAATCTCACTATTCTACTCTCAGAGATACCCAGCTCCCGCCAGAAGCCGCAAGCTTCATCGTCATCAAGAAATACAGTTATCCATAGCCGTTCTGGCGAAAGCCCCAAGCACCGAATAACAAATTCCCAGGCCCAAAAAATCGCCTCTCGCTTAAAGTAATCACCAACACTAAAGTTACCCAACATCTCAAAAAAAGTGAGGTGGCTGGCATCACCCACTGAGCTAATATCGGTAGTGCGAAAGCATTTTTGGCATGACGCCAGACGGGGATCAGGCGGTAAGGCCTCACCCAAAAAGTAGGGCTTAAATGGCACCATTCCGGCACTGGTAAGAAGCAAAGTAGGATCACCCTGAGGTATCAAAGAGGAGCCAGGAATAACCTTATGCCCTTTTTCCTCAAAGAAATTTAAGAAAGCCGCCCTGATTTCATCACCGGTCATAGTTATCTACGATTTTAGGCTAATAGGTACTGACTGTCAATTGATATGGAGATAGCTACAGCCAGATTGTAAGCATAGCGCTAGGTTACTGTCTATCTCCCGCGTTGCTGGCACAACTCGACCACCAAGATATTTAAGGCAAGCTCTCCACCATATTTACCGGTCTTTATAGCCAGATCAGCTTTTAAGAGTTTCTGATATAAATCTTCCAGTCGCCCTAGAGAGAACCCACCAGCCTGTTCCAACGTCTTATGCAAAACAAACTCATAGGTTATGCCCAGTCTTTCCTGAATCTTCTCGTTAGATTGGCCGGTTTTTCTCAACTCCTTAGCCAAGACAAGCTGCCTGACCTGCCGTGACAGCATAAATAGAAGATAGGCTGGAGCCATACCTATCTGTAATAATTCCTGTAATGCCTGCTCAGCCGGCCCGATCCTAAACTCCAAAATGGCATCAATCATGGTAAAGACACTGGCCTGCTGGGCATGACTTGTCAGAGACTTAATATCGTCTACCTCAATTTGGCGATCTCCCGCAAATAGTGCCAGCTTCCTGATCTCACTAGCCATAATCCACAGATTGCCACCCACTAACCTCACCAGCAGCTTTAGCGCCTGAGGAGATATGCTGCCACTTTCCTCGGTAACACGCCTTTTAACCCACTGGCGAAGACTGTCATTTTTTAGAAGTGGGAAGAACTTTATCTCCGCTCTGGGCGAAAGCACCTTAAGTAGAGGATTACTGCTTTTTATCTTGCCGTCTATTAACACCAGTATCGTGCTATCAGGAAGAGTACTAATACTAGTAGCAAATGTTCTATAGCTATCTTGCCGCTTAGGTGTCCTCAAAGTCTTTTTCCGCTTATTTGGTTGAGCCCTGGGCTCAAACCGTCCAAGCAGCCCGTCAACAATAATAAGCCTCTTTTTAGCCAGAAACGGTAGCGTCTGACAAGCGATTCTAAGCTCATCCGGAAGCAACTTATGACCATTAAGTGTTATGGTATTAGCTTCTAAAAGTGAGGCGTCACCCAGAGCCGCTCTTAGCTTCTCAAGTGATTGCCCAAGAGAAAAATCATCCTGCCCGGTCATGATATATAGCAAGGATCGTACTCCTTATTTTAGTCATCTCATTTTATCACATCAGGGATTTAGCTGATAGTTCCATTACTAGGGGTGCCAGAACGACAGGAAGCCTATTGAAGTATGGTAGCGCAAGGAGTAGAATTGGGCCGTATTATTTAGTCTGGCTGGTGGCCCTTTAAACCAAAAGGAGAAACTAAGATGTCAGAAAAGATGTCAGAACAGATTACAAATAAATTAAAGAAGCTAATCGCCATTGCTACTGACCTAGCACTTTCTAATGAACTCAGGACGCAAGCCGTCAAAGCAATGGGTAACATTGGTACTCACGAAGCCCTGTTAGCCTTGCTTGATTTAGCTGCCAATGAAAGGCTAAATCCTGATGAAAGGGACTTGGCTCTTAAACAAGCCAGAGGGATAGTAAAGTCAAGCCGTTAGCAATTAAGTACAAAACTTAGCCAATAAAACCCTCAATGTATGGCGCGGGGAAGGAGATTAATAAACTTTAGCCATGAGTGTTGACATTGGCATCATCGGGCTGACTAAAAGCGGCCGGACAACCATTTTTAATGCTTTAACCAAAGGCAAAGCCGATACCAAAAGCTATACCTCAGAAGTAGCTCATATCGGCCTAACCAAGATTCCAGATCACCGTCTCAAGAAATTAGCCGCTCTACTCCAGTCTAAAAGAGTAGTCCCAGCCGAAGTAAGATACCTTGATCTTGGCGCTCAAGTGAAGAGCCTGGCCAAGGACACCGCCGTAAGTGGTCAATACCTATCCCAGCTCAGCAATGTAGATGCCCTGATTGATGTCGTCCGAGTCTTCACTGATGAAAGCATACTCAACGTTGAGGGCGGCGTAGATGTGGAGCGAGATATTACCACAATGGATCTTGAGCTTGTCTTTTCCGACCTGATACAACTTTTGAGACGACTGGAAAAGATCAAAATGTCCCTGAAAGGAGCCAGCCAAACTGAGCGCCAAGGTCTTCTTCATGAACAGGAGTTATTAATAAAATTAAAGGCTGAACTGGAGAAAGATATACCTATCCGAGAACTAAATCTAACTACTGAGCAGATCAGAACTGTCACTTCCTACCAGTTCTTAAGTGCTAAACCCTTACTAACAGTGACTAATATCGGCGAAGACCAGCTAGACGGAGCAAAAGTCCTGGAGGATAAATTAAGCTTGCGTTTTGCTAAAGCCAATCACCGCATTATCAGTCTATGCGGCAAGCTAGAGATGGAGCTTGGTGAGCTGGATGAAAGCACCGCTGAAATAATACGTGCCGATTTTGGATTAAGTGAGCCTGGGCTTGAGTATATCATCAAGCTATCCTACAAACTGCTAGGGTTAATCTCGTTCTTTACCATCGCCTCGAATGAGGTTAAGGCTTGGTCTATAAAGCGCGGCGTCTCAGCACTTAAAGCGGCTGGTAAAATTCATTCTGATATGGAGCGAGGTTTTATCCGGGCGGAGGTAGTAAACTTTGAGGACCTCTCAAAATGCGGCAGTCTGATTAAGGCTAAGAAACACGGCCTTCTGCGCCTTGAGGGTAAGGGCTATATAGTGCAGGACGGCGATGTCATTACTTTTTTGTTTAATGTATGAGCTACTTTATCTACCTCATCTCCTTAATACCCCTAAAGATGAGGGGTGGTTTCTATCCATGGCTCCACTTTCCTTGGGCACCTCATTATTTATTTTAAGATATTTTAATAGTCTTGAAGAAGAAGATGACTATTGGAAGGCCCATAGTCCACTTAGTGAGAAATATGATGGGAAGTTCAAAAGTCTGAACAAAAGCGATCTTCTTTTCCATCTATTCGCCTAGCAGGAAATGAATTAACTAAACTATAGAACAAGGCAGTTAAATTAAGGGTAAGTCTTTCCACTTATGTTCGACAGCTTTTGAAGTTAACAATCGAGCAGAAACACCTGCCCATGTACTACCCCTTCTACCAATTCTCATCCCTCTTAGACCTCTATATGATTCTTCTATATCGCCTGACGAGCTTCTATTTCCAAGGTGAATTAAGAAAGCTTGTAGCAAAGTTCGGAAGGACTATTTTAAACGTCCACAAGGAACTGCTAAAAGCATATCAGGAAAACAAGTAGAAAGTTGAGCACTCATCCATATAGTCATGCCACAAGGGAGATTTTTCAAGAAAACTGGTGAAAACTCTACTCTCCCCTTAAATACTTGTCTATATCGATGGCAGCGAGTTGGCCGGCACCCATGGCACTAATTACAGTAGCAGCGCCGGTAACTACATCACCACCAGCCCAGACGCCCGGCTTAACTGTTCTGCCGGTCTCCTCGTCAGCAATCACAGTGCCCCACTTGGAGGTCTTGAGACCTTCAGTAGTCTGAGCAATAAGGGGATTGGGCGTGGTACCTAAAGCGATAATGCCCACATCAATATCAATAATAAACTCACTTCCTTCTTTAGCAATCGGGCGACGCCGTCCACTCTCATCAGGCTCACCAAGCTCCATCTGGTAGCACTCCATACTGACCACCCAGTTCTTCTCATCACCCAAGAATCGTTTGGGATTAGTCAAGAACTTAAACTGGATACCCTCCTCCATGGCATTCTCCACCTCCTCACGGCGAGCAGGTATTTCCGCTTCTGAGCGCCGATAGACAATATAGACTTCTCCAGCACCAAGCCTTAGAACACAACGGGCTGAGTCCATAGCAGTATTACCGCCGCCGATAATGGCCACCTTTTTACCCACTTTCACCGGCGTATCATATTCCGGAAACTGGTAGGCCTTCATCCGATTTACACAGCTACTTTAAAAAAGTG
>CAJWSH010000075.1 GCA_913046255.1 uncultured Dehalococcoidales bacterium | reverse complement strand
GGTCCCAATGGCGCGGGAAAGACAACCACTATATTGATGTTGATGGGACTCACTGAGCCGACCTCTGGTGTGGCATGTATCTGCGGGCATAATTCAACCCGGGAGCCGCTTAAAGTTAAGCGTGTCTCAGGTTATGTCCCGGAAAGGATAGGATTTTACGAGGATTTGACGGCCAGTCAGAATCTAATATATACGGCCAGGTTGAATGGCCTGTCCGATGAACTGGCCAGGAAAAAAGTAAACGAGTCGTTGGATATTGTTGGTCTGTCAGAGGTGATTGACCACGGGGTAGGGACATTTTCCCGGGGGATGAAACAGCGCTTGGCAATTGCTGATTTGCTGGTTAAAACGCCTAGAGTTGCCTTCTTAGATGAACCCACCAGCGGGATAGATCCCGAAGGTGTGAACCAGATGCTTGACCTGATAGGCCGGATAGCTAAAGAGCAGCGGATGACGATTATCCTGTCCTCACATCAATTGGACCATGTGCAGAGAATCTGCAACCGTGTGGGAATGCTGGCGAAGGGACGGATGGTAGCCGATGGATTGTTAGACGAATTGGGGAAGAAGGCTTTTGGTGCTGGTCAATTCCACATCGAGGTTCAGCTAACTGAAGTCACTTCAGATATCATTGACCGTATCAAGCAGATTGAAGGCGTGGTGGGTGTGAACAGGTCCGCAGATTTACTGCTGGTTAATTGCGCGAAGGACCTGAGGCCGCAGATAGCTAAGGCGATTGTGGGTGGCGGTGGCTCACTGGTAGAGATAAAAGTCCAGAGCTATGCTTTAGAAGACATATATATGAAGTATCTCAAAGAGGAATAACATGCAAGGACTGATGACGGTATTTAAGAAGGAACTGACTGATGATTTCACCAGTTGGCGTTTTATAATATTATTTATCATAGCACTTGGCGTAAGCGTATTTGCCATATATCTTGATGCTCAATATATAAGGCAAACAGTAACGGAAACCCGTTTTGTTTTTCTTCAGCTTTATACTACCTCCGGGCAGGCACTGCCGGTATTTATTTTATTCATTGTATTTTTTGTGCCCATAGTGGGCATAATGCTTGGCTTCGATGCTATCAACAGCGAGAAGAATAGCGGCACGATGAGTCGGCTCCTATCTCAGCCTATCTACCGGGATGCGGTTATCAATGGTAAATTCTTGGCTGGTGTAGTCACTATAGCGGTTATGTTGACGAGCATTGTTATGCTGGTGGCGGGGATGGGTCTTAGAATGATTGGAGTCCCTCCATCATCAGAAGAGGTTGCCAGATTACTGGTTTTTCTGATATCAAGCATCATCTACGGAGCCTTCTGGTTGGGCTTGGGTATGTTATTCTCTATATATCTTCAGCGAGTAGCTACCTCAGCCCTAGCCTCGGTAGCAATTTGGTTGTTGTTCATCTTTATGTTCGCATTTCCCTTTTTTGCCCAGCCTGGACAGGGACAAGCTGGGCTTATGCTTATGCGGATATCTCCGATTACGCTTGCTTGGCAGGTTATTACTCTTCTTCTCGTTCCTGGGGCACGAACGCTTGAACAGATGCTTCAGAGTGGTGGGTCGGTGCCGACTAGCGCTCTCCCGTTAGGCCAGAGCTTATTAAGCGTGTGGCCTCATATGGTAAGCATTATAGTGCTAACCGTAGTTTGTTTTGCCATCTCATATATTAAATTTATTCGTGCAGAGATAAGGTCTACTTAGGTAAAACTGCGCAGAAGTTTTATGCACTTTTATGTTGGTGCCTCAGGCTGGCAGTATAACCACTGGCAGGGTAGGTTTTATCCTGAAGCGTTGAGCAAGACGGAGTGGCTTGGATTTTATGCCAGGCACTTCATTACCGTTGAACTTAATAATAGTTTCTACCGGTTACCTCCATAGGCTAATTTTGCGACTTGGCATGACTCATCACTAGTCAATTTCACCTTTGCCGTAAAAGTAAGCCGTTTTATTACTCATATTAAGAGATTAAAGAATACTGAGGAAGCGGTAGAGAAGTTTATTATTAGAGCTAAAATTTTAGAGGAGAAGTTTGGCCCGCTTTTATACCAGCTGCCATCTAATATGCCTCGCCACGATGAGGCATTAGAGATATTCTTATCCACTCTGCCGCTGGGGCTCAAGCATGTAATTGAATTTCGGCATCAGTCCTGGCTTGAGGAGCCGGTTTTTGAGATTTTACATAAGTATAATGTCGGTTTTTGTGTTTTTGATATGCCGTCGGTTAGTTGTCCTCTGGTGGCGACGGCAGATTTCACCTATGTCAGGTTTTATGACGGCTCAGAACTCTACTCCAGTTGTTACTCGGATGATGAATTAGCTGATTGGGCGAAGAGACTGACTAATTTAGCGGCAAATCTAAAGGCAGTCTATATCTATTTCAATAACGACGCTGAGGTATTTGCGGTGAGAAACGCTAAAACTCTCCGCGGTTATTTAGAAACTCAGGAAGGGATGGCAAATCCCTGCGGGGAAGTTTGAGGGGACGAAGCCCCTTCAATATCCTATCCCCCACCCTTAATAAGGGAGGGGGACAAGAGGGGTAGGTTGGTAAACAATCAGTATAAGCTTTTAGTAGTAGATGTTGATGGTACCCTGTTAGGTAAGAATAGACGTATTTCGGCTGAGGACAGGGAGGCGCTGGCTAAAGCTCGTGATTCGGGCATGTATGTTTCCCTGTCTACCGGGCGGGCGGCTCAGTCATGTTTGGAAATTATTAACCAGTTATCACTGGATGGTTATCACACATTCTCTGAAGGCGCTGCGGTAGGCAGTCCCAGTCAGGGTGATGAGGTCTATGCTAAACCGATTAATAAACAGGTGGTGAGGCAAATGGTTGAATTTGCTCATCGTCATAAAATAGACCTTGACTTTTATTCAGCGACGCAATATTTCGCTGAGAGGGAGACATGGTCAGCCGTAGCCCATCGTCACTTCTTTTACGTTGAGCCGATTATGGTGGATTTCACCAATCTCTGGGAGCGGGAGAGAATCATTAAAGGGGGGTTAGTTGTTCTCACCCCTTCCGAAGCCGACAAGGTTAGGGATTTTTGCCGACGATTTAGTGATATCCTTTACTTTTCCTGGGTAACCACCCCGGTTTATCCTGGCGTTGATTTTATCAATGTAGTTGCTGCTGGGGTGTCTAAGGGGAAAGCCCTGGAAGCGCTGACTGCGCATCTGGGGATAGCCATGAGTGAGGTGGTGGCTATCGGGGATGGCATTAATGATTTACCCCTGTTTTCCAAGGCTGGTCTGGCGATAGCTATGGGCAATGCTCCCGATGAGGTCAAGGCGGTAGCCGATCATGTTACCCTTGATGTTGACCACAGTGGGACAGCCGCGGCGATTGAGAAGTTTTTATTGCAAGTATCTGGGTAGGGATTTTTTGAGGGAGCTATAATCGCTGAGGAATAGAGTATTGACGTCTTGGTCATCCAGATAGTGTCAACTAATTCTATTTCAATACTTTCGGAATCGGCTAACTACTCTCCTTGCCTGAAAGCTAAGACCAGGGCTCCTGGCCCGCCATGGACTCCGAGGGCTGAGCCTAGCCAGGTTACATGGATTTTCTCCTCGGGAAAGACAGAACTTAATCGTTTTTTCATTTGGTTGGCCTGTTCGGGTACAGTGCTATAGGCAATGGCTAAATCTTGAATATTCGGGCGGTCCGCCACAAATTCATATAGTCTGTCCATTCCCCTCGAGTATGTACGTGCCAGGCTCTCTCGAACAATCTCATCATTTTTAAAGGTAAGCAAAGGCTTTATTTGAAGTATGTCGGCTATCGTTGCGGTTGCTTTACTGACACGTCCACCCAGAACTAAATATTTCAGTGTGTCAAAAATTCCGACTATTTTTACTTGGTTAATAGTTTTCCGCGTCTTCTCAAGAATGCTTTGTAAGTTCTCTCCTGCCTCAGCTAGCTTGGCTGCGCTCATAACCACTAACGCTAAGCCAATGGAAATGAGCTGAGAGTCGATGATTTCAATTTGGCATTTTCCTTTCGTCATCTTTTTACCATGCCGGGCTGAATTATAGGTACCACTGATCTTATCCGAGACATGAATGGACACAATAGCCTCAGCCTTTTTGGAGCAACCCGAGTATACACTGGCAAAGTCTTGTGGCGTTGGATGTGAAGTGGACGGGTGCACAAATGAGGTGGCTAGCTTATGGTAGAACCCGGCGTTACTTAGGTCCACTCCTTCTTGGTAAACCTCGTCACCAAACCGGACATAGATTGGCACGACTGTAATACCTAAAGCGTGTGCAACTTCAGGTGGGATATCTGAGGTGCTGTCCGTAACAATTTAATGCTCACAGAACCGCCCGTTCCAGCTTGGTCTAGTATCGCTTAAAGGCTATCCAGAACAGGGGGACGGCAACCATGACATAGGCGATGGTTCTAATTACTATCAAAAGGACCGCTAGCGTTTCTTTTAAGCCGAGAAGTGTCATCAGGTGTGAGACGCCAAACAGCCCGAAGGCAATACCAATAAATAAAGGCGCCTTGTCGTCGCTGTTCTTATAACCAGCAATGCCTAAGGCCAGTATTATGACACTGAGTATCAGATTGGTTAGAGAGATTGGGTCCAAAGTAAACGTCATTTCTCATCACTCCTTTTAGTATAACTCACTAGCGAATACTTTAA
>CAJWSH010000074.1 GCA_913046255.1 uncultured Dehalococcoidales bacterium | reverse complement strand
TTTCTTTATTTTTCATAATTATCGCCCTGGAGTTCTTAGTTTCCATCTTGGTGCGACATTTAATACCATAGCCCTGCGTCAGATATCTCCTTTTCTATATTTACTAGTAAGGGCAAGCGATTCCTGTTTGCGATAGCAATAGTAACACACAAAAAAGTATTACTAAATTTTCAGTCGACCCTCCACCACTTCCCAGTTTATATTTCTAAAGAAGGCTCCTATATAGTCAGCTCGCTTTAAGCCATATTCAGTAATAAAGGCATGTTCAAAGACATCCATTATCAAAATAGGAATACAACCAGCCTGATGATTGGTTTCGTGCTCATTAATCCACTGGTTAAAGAGCTTTCCATCAATACTATCCTGATACAGAATAGCCCAGCCGATACCACGCATCATGCCCGTAGCCTTAAAATCCATCTCCCAATTCTCATAGCTACCAAAGCCACTAACTAGATTTTTACCCAGCTTACTTTCTGGATCCAGAGCCTTTGTGCCACCAAGGTTTCCAAAGTAATACTCATGCAAGCGCATGCCGTTAAACTCAAAGCCCATCCGTCGCTTCAGCTCGGCATACTGCGGGCTGCTTACCTCGCCTCCTTCCAACATGGCAACCAGTAAATCCATAAGCTTATTGGTATTAGTCACATAGCCCTGATAGAGGATAAAATGGTTTTTCAGTAAAGTGTCACTGAAGCCCTCTATTCCGATGAGATTTCTAAAGTCTTTTGCCGTATAAGCCATAATTTTCCTCCTTTTTCAGTCTTTAATCTGGTGCTTTCCCCCCTTCAGCAGATCACTAAATATCTCATCATGGTATAGTTCATGGTCCCGCATCCGAAAGAGAAGTTTTTTCAGATTGGGATCTGCAAACTCCTTGGCAGCACGATCATATTCAATAGCCACCTCCGACTCAATTTCGATATCGGCTCGAAGCATGCTAGCATTCTTGATCGATTGGTCAATCTCGGTGTGCTCAATCATTGGACTGCCACCGATATCAACTATCGCCTCAGCTAGCCAGCCCAGATGCTGCATCTCATTAATAGCTTGATCTTCCAACTCTTTTTTAGCTGCTTTATTGGTCGTCATATATGAATGAAACATATATTGAAGAATAACGGTGTACTCATGCTCAATGGCCCAATTAAGCAACTGGATGACCTTGTCTTGGCGAATCCCTCTGAGATCTTCAACCCCCTCCACTTTAGCTTTCTCTACAAAGCGTTTGAACTGATCGCGATGGGCTTCTTCATCAGACAGGATACGCCGCAGCAAGCGTTTTATCATGGGGTCACTCGTGAGTTTAATATGCTCCTTATACTGGGCTATGGCACCATCTTCTAAGAACACATTGTTTTCCATCCATTTAGCCACAAACTTCCCTTCCAAAAGCATCTTTCCCCTCACCAGGCTAGGAGTACCACCAAGCTCAACTATCGCTTCAGCTAGCCAGTCCAAATGGCGCATTTCCTCTCGAGAGATTGCTTCAATCTCACAAGCCATTTCTCCCTCGCCGATAGCATAAGCATGGCTAAGGTACTGAATAATAGCGGCATGCTCGTCCTCAAGGTCTTTATTCAGTAAAATGATAATTTTATCTTTATCCACTGATTTCTCCATTAATTACACTTAAATAAAATTGTGTTCTTTGTGTTTCTGAGCAATAGTCGTCGCCAGATTATCCAGAGCCCTCAAATCTACTGCTTTTGGAAAACCTTTAACAAATACCGGCTCCAATAACTCTATTTTTAGATTAGAGAGCATACTGGTGAGCTGTTCTACTGTCCTGCCTCCCCAGCCATAGGAACCTATGATAGAAGCAAATCTCAGTTTTGGCCTCAAAGCATTTGCCAAAAAGACAGCGGAAACAACCATCGGATGTGCGCCGGCAAGCACAGTGGGTGTACCGATAACAATTGTCGCCGCATCCACCAGTGCTATCGCCAGCTTCCCGATATCAGTTACACTGAGGTTGAATTGTTTTACGGTCACACCTTTTTCAGCTAAAGCTCCGACAAGGTACTTGACCATCTCATGGGTGCTACCATGCATTGAGACATAAGGTAAGACCACGATGTTTCTCGGCGCATCAAAAACCCAGCTATGATATGATTTTAGGATGAACTCTGGTCTATCGTACATAGGACCATGGGCATGAGCGATGATGTCAATGGCGTAGTCCTCTATTTTCTCTAGGTTCTTCTGGATATTGGGTCGGTAGGGCATCATGATTTCGGCATAGTACCTCTTGGCGGCTTCATAGACCTGACCTTCATCAGTAGCATACAGGTCTGTAGTAGCCAAATGAGAGCCAAAGAAATCACAGGAGAAAAGTATTTTTTCTTCCTTTAAATAAGTGCTCATTGTTTCCGGCCAGTGAACCCAAGGAGTATAGATAAACTCCAGAGTTTTATCCCCCAACGATAGGGATTCTCTGTCGTTAACCGTTATAAATTTCTCTTGGGAAATCATGAGCAGGTCAACAAGCATCCCTTTGCATCTAGGCGTGGTAACCACTTTTGCCTGAGGATATTTGGCAAGGACTTGGGGAATAGCACCGGCATGATCCTGCTCCGCATGATGAGCAACCACATAGTCAATATGCTCAATTCCAAGTTGGTCCAGGTGATTTATCAACACCTGCTCCATAGTGGGATCTACCGTATCAATAAGAGCTATTTTTTCACTACCTTTAATTAAATATGAGTTATAGCTAGTGCCGTCAGGAAGCGGTACAAGGGCATCAAATAAGCGTCTGTCCCAGTCAATAGCTCCCACCCAGTAAACCCCGGACTTTATCTCCTTTGGCCTCATACTACTCTATCCTTTAATCATGCCTTCCTTGTATATTTTACCATTACTAACCCATTGCTACCATATTTTTTCAAACTGGTCTTTGCTCGCCCCGCAGACAGGGCATACCCAGTCATCAGGTATTTCTTCAAAGGGTGTTCCCGGCCTTATGTTGCCATCAGGGTATCCCAATTTCCGGTCGTAAATATAGCCACAAACGGTACATCTGTATTTTAGTGCTTTGATAGCTTCTAGCTTTTTCTCCTCAACATAAACTGGAGCAGTCTTGGGAGTGTTGCCTCTCTTGACCTGGTGATAATAGTCGTAAGTCATGCATACTTTTTCTGCAATGACATCAGCATCTACCAACTCACCAATGAAAATAGTGTGTGTCCCCACGTCTACTTCCTGAGTTACCTTAGCCTCTAAATAAGCGACGGCATTCTCAATAACCACTGGAGCTTGTGTCTTGCCTATTTTATAATTAATGCCCTCAAATTTATCTATATCCCTACCTGACTTGAAGCCGAAGTGGCCAATGAAAGAGAGGGGTGTATCCTGACAGAGCACAGAGGCGGTAAAGATTTTACTTTCTTTGATAAACTCGTGGGTTAAATTGTTTTTGCTGATGCTTACGGCAATAATCGGCGGCTCAGAAGTTACCTGAAACACAGTATTGGCGACTTGCCCATTGAGATTGTCTCCTTTTCTTGAGCCTATTACATACAGACCGTAACCTAATTTACGCAGAGCATTATGATTCATTTTTCACTTCTCGTTAACATTATTTACACAAGGCTTCCTTCCCTTAACCACCATCCATAGATGAATGTTCCTTGGCCATAAACCAACCAGCCTGATCTTTGAGGTATTCATAGTAGTCAAGGAGAACCAGCTGGTGCTCTCTCTCCTGAGCGGCTAAAACATCGTAGAAACCTCTCTCAACATCGTAGACAGCAATTTTGCCTTGGCTTCTATAGAAATCATAGGTTTTATTTTCCATATCTATTGCTGTTTTTATGGCCTCAAGCTCAGAAGTGGGAGTTTTTATATCTGAGTCTATCTTCCATATCGCTTCAGAAAATATAGTTCTCAGTCGTTTGCCGCCATCAAGCTGAAAATCGATCTCGGGCCAGTCTTTCTTGCTCCTGATAGCCTCGAATATCTCTTCAAACTTCTGCCGATGAAAGTTTTCTTCAATAGATAAAGACTCAAAGAGTTCCCTACCTAATTGATTATTAGTTTCATTACCTATTTTCTGATAATATTTCTTGCCATCGATTTCCATCTGAATAGCAATTTGGAGTGCTTGCAGCATTTTGTCCTGCTCATTTTTCATTGTCAATCTCCTCGGCAAAGCCAAGCTTCTTAGCTAGGGGCTGGAAAGTGGGGCAACAGCACCTTGTCAGGATACTTACTGGTTTTCTCTTTTTTTAGCCGAGATTGTAGCCTTTAATTTAACCTAGTGGGACATAATAAATCATAGCCCCAAACCCTTTTTCTGTCAACACTCCGCAAATTGTCTAAAAAGCGAATGTCAGGACAAACTACCGGTAAAAAGTAAAACAAAGGTTAGCTTACCCACTAACAAAGAATCTTGACATTCGCCATGCGTGATAATAAGATGTTTCTGTTTAATGGACTAGCGATAACTGGTGTGCTTGGCAATAACTAATCTGTCTAATGGGGCTCTATGTATGACTTAATGATACTGGGTGGTGGTCCTGCCGGACTAGCAGCCAGCGTCTATGCGGCGCGCAAACAGCTTAAAACCCTGCTCATCAGCGAAGACATCGGTGGCCAGATGAGTATGACACTGGATATCGAGAACTACCTGGGCTATCAGTTCATTGGGGGACCTGAATTGATAGACAAGTTCCAGGCCCAAGTGAACCAGTTTCCTATTGACCAGAAAATCGGTAAAA
>CAJWSH010000073.1 GCA_913046255.1 uncultured Dehalococcoidales bacterium | reverse complement strand
CGCCTATCATCTTGGGCATGCTTATAAAATGGTTTAGAAATGAGCTTACTCTACCCAGAGATCTCTTAGTGTTGGGCTTCATCACCCTAATTATTGCACCAATTGGTGTTCAACCACCATTAATTGGTGCGCTTCTAATTATGCTTTTTGTCTACTTTATATTCCACAATATCATTGAGAGAAAAGGCCTAAAGGGATGGATTTTATCATTCTCAAAATTGGTGTCACTCCTTCTTGTCTTTATCCTTTGCTCCGCTTTTTGGCTAATTCCCGTAGCTAATTACACCATAAACTCAGGCTATCTCAATACGGAGACCGCCCAGGAAGTATTTGCCACTTCGTTACTCGTAGATTGGACGAGTGTATATACTAACTTCGTAAATGTGTTCCGGCTTCAGGGAGACGTAGCTTGGTTTGGGGGTTGGGCTGATCATCCGTACAGCCCCTGGTTTAACCAATATCAAACCAATATTTTCTTAATAGCACTGAGTTTTCTATTTCCTATTTTGGCTTTTTCTGCCTTGTTTCGCAAAGATAAGTTCGCATTGTTTTTTTCAATACTCAGTGCAGTCTCAATCATGCTGAGTATGGGTGTACATCCGCCGTTTTCTGCGATATTCCTATGGCTATTTGATAACATACCAGGTTTTTGGGTGTTTAGAGCTCCATGGCAGAAATTTACCATCATATATATAATAAGCTTTTCGATTCTACTTGCTATCACCTGTTCTAATATCCCCCATTGGCTTACGCAGAGTCTTGGGCGTCGTAAGCTTACACTTCAAAGATATGCTCCGCCACTACTTATTATGTCAGTGGTCTCGCTGAATATCTTCTATATGTGGCCTTTCATTACAGGCGCGACTTTCCCGACCTCGGAAGGAGACTACGGGTATCACGAGCACTTTAATGTAGGATATCATCACGAGACAATCCCCTCCTATCTCTTTGATTCTGCAAATTGGATCAACAGGCAGGAGGAAAAATTCAACATTTTTCTTCTCCCAGACGATAAGGTTGGTGTATATAATTGGGGTTACGCCTCAATACAGGATGTTACCACAACGATTTTCAACAAAGGACTGCTCTTTAGACAATATGGGGAAGGCATAGCTCCTCCCCACTCTGTAGACGCAGTCTACATGGGTTTAGCAGCTAACCTATACGCAGCGGACCAAAAAAATACTGCTGAAGATGCGAAAGTTATAGTGTCGGCCGCCAAGTTTCTAGGTTTCATAAATACTAAATATATTCTCCAGCGTAATGATTTCTGGTATGATTTTTATAACGATACTGATTCGCCCAGTTTCATCAGGGAGCAACTAAGCATCCAAGAAGGTTTAAACTTGGAGAGGTCAATAGGGGAATGGGACTTTTATAGAATTCCAGATGAGTATTTTTTCCCGCACATATATGGCGCGACAAACGCCGCACTTTCGCCCGGTAGAATAGACGACATGCTCCGAATGGTGAATCTCGAGACATTTCAACTTTCCAATAGCATCATCCTATTGTCCGATCAAGCGGGTAACAATCCGATCGACTATTCCGCTACTGAAGCAACCGGTAGCATCGTCCTATGGTCCGAACAAGAAAGGGGGGAGGCCAAATATAGTACAGAAACTTCTGTTGCTCGATCGGAAGATGGATCCCTATTACCATTTAGCTGGGACAGCCAACCAATAAATTCTTTTGAGGTCAGGTATTACGAGGGTTGGAAAGACGTGATTACGACAAACGGTGAGGAAGAGGTCGACACTATGACTTTCGCATCTTCAAGTGAATGCCCGTATGTTTTCCCTGAATTTGTGGATGTAAACAACAAGGCATGGGGGGCTATCGACGCCGCGTTGGCATTCGTTCAGACTGGGGATGCCCCACTAACCATCGTCTCCATAAGCGAAGAAGGAGAGACCGTGCTCGATATAGTAGGAATCTGGTGGGAAAGCGGATGCGTAGGTATGGGTCTAGAACCAATTTCCTACCCGCTAACCATACCAGCAAATGAGAAAGCGATAATACAGATAAATCATAGGCCTTCCCAACTGGCCTTTGAAACTCTCCGCCACGCCGAATCTTATATTACATTAAAAAGTAATCCCAGAGAGATTCGCCCGGAAATCACGTTCAAAGAGATCAACCCAACAGAATACAAAGTCAATATCACTGCATCCCAGCCGTTCTGGTTAGTCTTCTCCGAACCATACAACCGACAATGGAAAGCTTCCGTCGATAACAAGCCGTTCGAGTTTAACAATCTAGTCGCAACCTACGACAATCTACAAGTAAGGGAAATGAAACGTGGCCAGACCTTTAACCCATTGGCCTTCTCATATTTGTTTGCGGAATCCTTGCCGGCTGACCAGCACTACACGGCAAACGGTTATGCAAATGCCTGGTACATTGACCCAGATCAAATTGAAAAAGACGAGGACGGTACATTTACAGTTACCCTCTTTTTCATGGCGCAAAGTCTATTTTATCTAGGGTTAGGAATTTCCGCCCTCACACTGTTGGCCCTTATTAGCTGGATGCTTTGGAAACGAAGGACGCAGAGACTTGTACGTCATATACCGAGCTTTTCCCCAGATGAAGAGGAAAAGATGATTTAGATAGATGATGATTGTGGGGAATGGCCAATAGCGAGTTACTCAAAATCTTGGCTTACCCAATCTGCAAATCAGATATACAACTTAAAGATGAGGAACTGACCTGTCTTGATGTATGCCGAAGATTTTTTAAACAAGAAAGAAAAAATGAAAATACTATACGTTGCGAATGGAAACGGTTTAAATCCTAACCTGGGAGGCAGTTTCACTCGTAGTCTCGAGATTGCGAGGAGACTGATGAAGATGGGACTCGATGTTCATTTTCTTACAACCCATGGTGGACATAAAGCCTGTCAGAGAGAAGGATTAGACGTTGCCTATCACTTATTACCTGCTTCGATTTTGAAGCGAGATGAATCAGGTCTTCTCGACAGGGGGCTCGCTTATATTATCTCAACTATATCAGCACTTTGGGTAGTGCCACGGCTGCCTAGATGTGATTTAGTTTATAGCGACTCGGATTACTTCTGTGATGTTATCCCTGCATTATTGTACCGCAAAACTAGTGGCGCGAGGTGGATTGCAATGACTCACCACCAGATCAAAGTGAGCAAGACCAGATTGAGAGATTTCATAGTCAGCTCTATCTCGCAGCATATGCAATCATTTAGTTATTTTCTCTTCAGGAAATGTGCTGACGGAGTCTTTACCTATAAATCTAGTATGGGGAAAGCAATTACTGACTATATGATTGCCAAAGGGATGGATAGATCTAAAATCACAATGGTTACAAACGGAATAGACCTGAACCTTATTGAAACAGTATCAACAGAGGAAGAGAGAATTTTCGATGCCTGCTTTGTAGGTGGACTTCGCCCAAGTAAGGGGCTTTATGATATTGTTCCAATTTGGAAGGAAGTCGTCTCTAAAAAAGATGGTGTTGTTCTGGTAATTATTGGCTCAGGAGCAAAGGAATATGAGAATCAATTACTAACACAAATTCAAAGGGAAGGCCTGCAACAACAAATAATAATGGTAGGTGCTAAAAGCCATACCGAGACAATAAAGATAATAAAGCGTAGCAGGATCTACATCTCTCCTAGCCATGAAGAGGGCTGGGGAATCGCGATTTGTGAAGCTATGGCTTGTGGGCTTCCCGTTATAGCTTACGACTTAGATGTCTACAGAGACGTATTCAATGATACATATAGAGGGATATCACCCTTTTCGATTTCGAAGTTTGCAGAAGCCATTACTGAATTCCTTGCCAGCGAAGAGCTTAGAATTGAAACAGCAGTGAGTGGACGATCTCTTATTTTACAATATGATTGGGATCTGGTTGCCAAAAGAGAGCTAGGTTTTTTTAAGAAGATATTGGAACTAAAGTCAAAGGATCCAGGTGGCCAAAGAAGCCCTGAGGAGATCCAAAGGTAAATGTTTACAGTCTACTCCGATTTTAGCCTGTACGGTTTTTGGCTTAGTGCCATTAGAATTAGGATCCGTTGCCGCTGATGATCTACACATATGGTAAACTTGAACTCTGATTATTTTCGGAAGACAGATTAAAGAATAATTCGAATAACTAGAGAGAACTGTGTAAAATAGGAGAGCGGATTTCAACTGGTGGATAGGTGACTCATGCCTTTGATAGATATAATTATATTCATAGTCCTTGCCGCTTTCCTTATCTTATATGCTATCATCCCTCGGATAGAGCCAAGGATATTTGTCACATTGACCTTATTGCTACTAGCATTATCCGGCACGATGCTTATACTGGAGAAACCTATCTTGTCAAACCAGATTGCTGGCTATGCTTTCTATTCCCTAGTTTTAGGGATTATTCTCCTTCTAACCCAACGCTTTAGAGAACTGTGGATAAAAAAGTAGAGAGGGCAAAAGAAAGAGGCTGGATTCCTTACCTAGTATATATGCTACTGTCTATTGCTATTTTAGGGCCTCTCCTCTCCCCCGGTTACATCTTAACCCTTGACATGGCCTTCGCCCCCGCCATGGACTTCACGACTGAACTCTGGGGTCTACAAGGAGACGTCCCTGTATCAGTGCCTTTTCACTTCCTTCTACAACTAGGAAATAGGCTTATGCCCACTTGGCTCTTGCAAAAGATAATCCTCTTCTCAATTTTCTTTTTCTCTGGTCTAGGAGCATATAGGCTTTTGTCTTCCAAGGGGATAGGAAG
>CAJWSH010000072.1 GCA_913046255.1 uncultured Dehalococcoidales bacterium | reverse complement strand
CCTTTGCCGTCAATGTCAATGTCCTCATAGACTGACATTTTCACTGAACAGCTACTTACTGACATAATCGTTGCACATCCACACACTTTCACTCCGCCCTTGACAGATAAGCGACATACGACTAAGATGCGCTGCGTCTCATTGTCAAAAATTGAGTGCTAGCAAGTAATATCGATTGTGCCTACTAGTTTTAGGGAGAAAATGATGACCTTGGTCAAAACATCCAATCTGTGGTTGCTGGGCATCGTTTGCCTGATGGCTCTGTTCGCAGTTGCCTGCGGCGCCGACGAATCAGAACCGGCGCCTGCTGCCGCAGCACCGACTGCCCGTGCGGCTGCGCCGGCGGCTGCGCCGGCGGCGACTGCCACACCTGTGCCTGGTAAGCGAGGTAAGCAGGGCGTTATGCAAGCCCCGCCGACTCCGAAAGCTGTTCCCGCACCTGCGACCCAGGCAAAGCCGACTCAAGAGAGTCTCACCTTAACAGTGGGAATGAAAAGTGTCGGAGTGCCTCTGTTTAGGGGCCAGGAGGGTGCATACCCAAGGAACAGAACCCACTGGACCCTTGGAGTGGGCGAGACTCTAACTTACTGGGAACCTGGTACAGAGACAGTCACCGGCATGATTGCGGAAACATGGGAATTTACTAGCGACATGGAGGAGTTTGTGTTCCATGTACGAAAGAATGTCCCTTTCCACAAAGGCTGGGGCGATGTCACTGCTGAAGACGTCGTATACACATATAATGACGTCGGTGCGGATAACCCTAACACTAAACATGACAATGGTACCGAAGTAAGTCAGTCATATCATCCATGGTATGTGAAAGATGAGTACACGGCTGTAGCTCCTATCAAAACAGTCAGGCTAACGTGGGGTGAGTGGGATATCAACAGAGAAAACTCATCCGCGAATGCCATTTTCAGCAAGAAGGTATTTGACGAGAAGGGACCTGAGGAATCAATTACTACAATGGTAGCAACGGGCCCCTATGAAGCACAAGAATGGAAGGCCGGTGAAGAATTCATAGGCAGTGCAGTTCCTAACCACTGGAGAATACAGCCTGCTTTCCAAACGTTGCACGCGATAGAAGTTCCCGAAGAAACAACTTTGCTTGCTATGGTCAGAAATGGCCAAGTGGATATAGCAGAGATGTCAGTGAAGAATATTGGACTTCTAGCCGGTGAAGGTTTTGATGTGAACGACAGCCTTGGAATGGCTTGGACTCAAGTTATCTTCTACGCTGGAAACTACTGGGAGCGTCTACACAATGAAACCGGGGAAGTTGTCCCAGTGCAACCAGGTTTTAATCCTGAGTCCCCTTGGATAGGCGATCCTTACGATTATGATGGCGGAGATCCAGCTGACCAAGGAACCTTTAACTGGGACACTGACTCAATGCAGAATGCTCTAAAGGTTCGTCAGGCTCTTGACATGGCAATTGATCGCGACGCTATTAACAACGTCATCTTCGCCGGTCTTGGTAAGAGAGCCGATATGATGGGTGTCCCGAACGAAAATCCTATTTTCAAAGACAGGTGGATAAACGAGTACAATCCTGACAAAGCTAAACAATTATTATCTGACGCAGGATATCCTGACGGATTCACAATGCCTTATTTCTTCCCACCGGACTTTGGGTTGGTTTCGCCAGAAGCTGCGGAAGCGGTTGCGAATATGTGGGAAAATATAGGTATTGACGTAGAGATAGAAAGAACTGCATACACAACCAGGCGCCCTACGATGATAAAGAGGGAGATAAATCTACCATGGTACTGGATGTCTGGAATTGATAAAGTGGACTACGATGCCGAGCAAACTTGGTTAGCTACTGCGCACGTTGGTTGGCAGCCAGGTATGCAGGTGCCAGGACTCTGGGATTTCAGGGACCGTCTACATGAGGCCGTCGACACAGGCGATCGAGCTGAAGTGGAAAAGATTGTGGATGAGAGAAGTGATTTCCTACAGAAGATCATGATAATGTCACCTCTAGCGGACATGCCAAAATTGGCTGTGGCTAACCCAGATACTGTGAAAGCTAAGAGTGACCAGTGGATCATGTACTCAGAGCACTCTGGACAGCTCAACAACTTTGAGACTATACAACCGGCTGACTAACAAAGTACGGAGCCTTGCCGGTTGAGATTGGATCGATGACACCATAACCGGCACCATCAAAACCTACTTGTTATAACCAACGTGTGTATATCAACGACAGATACCGAGCACGTCCAACGGTTCTCACCCCTTTCGGAGTGAGAACCGTTGGCTTAAGATGAGGCTAAAGGGAACTGTGTATTGTTATTATTCGTAATAAGGAGAGCTCTCTATACCATTTTTTCTCTCATAGCTGCGACAGCTATAGTTTTCTTCCTCTCCAGAGCCCAAGGAGACCCTCGTAACGTTCTCATCACAGGGTATTTCAGCCAAGAGATCTGGGAAGCTTGGGGGGAATCTATGGGCTTGGACAAACCTTTGATTGTCCAATATTTAATATGGCTCAAGAATGCATGCCTAGGTGACTTCGGCACTTCAATAAACGCTGCTCGTCCCGCTAGGGATCTTATCATGGATAGAATTCCGGCCACATTGCAATTGGCCGGTGTATCTTGGATTTTATCATTTGTAATAGGAATACCTCTTGGTGTTCTTTCGGCGGTTCGCAGAGCTTCTTTTTGGGATTATTTCGCCAGGATCTTCGCCCTTATTGGACAGGCCCTACCTCCATTCTGGTTAGGGCTAATGCTAATACTTATATTTTCTGTTCAATTTGACTTATTTCCCGCTGGCACAAGAGGTGGCCCTCTGCATTATGTACTTCCTTGTATCACTCTAGCGTGGACGGCAGCTTCGGGTAACGTGCGCTTAATGAGATCAGCCATGCTTGAAGTACTCGACTCAGAATTTGTCAAACTTGCAAGAGCAAAAGGTGCTGGCAACTCCCGTGTCATTTGGAAACATGCTGCCAGGAACGCCCTGATTGCTCCATTAACTTATTCTGGGTTGATATTAGCTGCTTTTATGGCTGGAACGGTGGTGACAGAAACAGTTTTCGCTTGGCCTGGAATTGGTAGATTGGCGGTCGATTCGGTCATGCAGACCGATTTCCCTGTTATGACAGGTGTGGTGTTGATGTTGACCGCGATATATCTAGTTGTCGCTTTTGCCATCGACATCTGCTACGCACTCATCGACCCAAGAATTAGGATATCCTAATGGCAAGTCCGTCACTAATAATTGAAGAACTGCAAAAACAACCTAACTGGTTTGCCCGAAAAATGAGGGACCTACCTGTTGTTCCTATTGCGATACTTTCCATAATTCTTTTCGCAGCTATATTTGCTCCTCTCATTTCCCCTCACGATCCAGAATTTATGACATTGGCTGACAGGAACGCAAAGCCATTTTGGTACGATAACTCAACCGGTAAATTTCCCCTTGGCGCTGATGCTCTTGGAAGAGATATATTGAGCCGTATAATATATGGCACAAGAATATCCCTCCTGGTTAGTTTCGTCGCAATCGTAACTGGTGTGGTTATAGGTGGAACTCTGGGCATGATTGCTGGCTATCTAGGCTCTCATATTGATGAATTCATTATGAGGTTATGCGATATCTCCCTAGCTATCCCTTACATATTAATCGCTTTAGTCGCTGTGATAATTTTCGGTCAAAGCATACCTGTGTTGCTTGCTATTTTGGCTTTTTCGACATGGAGTGCGTTTGCACGTCAAATAAGAGGTGAAACACTTGTCCTAAAAGAATTGGATTATGTCGCTCTAGCGAAAGTGGCAGGAGCGTCTCAATTTAGGATACTGGTTCGGCATATATTTCCGGGGGTGGTGAACACAATCATTGTGATTGCGACGCTTCGAGTAGGTGCTGTAATCATGTTTGAAGCTATATTGAGTTACTTGGGTGCTGGAATACCGCCCCCTACCCCCTCATGGGGCTCGATGGTGTCGGACGGAAGGGATTATTTGCCCACGGCATGGTGGATTGCTTTTTTCCCGGGACTGGCTATATTCCTCACCGTAACCGCGTTGAACTTTCTAGGAGATTGGCTTAGGGATAAACTCGACCCAAGATTAAGACAATCAGTTTAGACGCGAGTTGTTTGAAATCATTGATATAATGCCAGGAACAGTTGCTTAGTTTAATGAACTCTAGAAAATGAACTCACGAACAACTATCTAACTTTCTAATATTGATGACTGAAGGCTGCTGAATGCCGTTGGTTGAAACATACTCCAAACATTTGCGAGGTAGGATAGAGACACCCTAGGTCGGAGGTGCCAGGCGATGCGAGGACGAACGGATCCCAAAACATCGATGCTGGCTTCATGGGCATCGAAGGTCACGTCGAAACATCCCCTGCGTACCATCCAGGCGGTGTTTAACAAAGCCTCTGCGGAGTTGTCGGTAACCTTCGACGGCATGTATGCCGGGGTGGGGCGGATTTCCATATTCAGCCTGAGCGACTTCTGAAGGTGCCGTTGTTTAACCACCCTCTACTCCGTTTACTCCGTTCGCTGCGAGAGGGCCTTCTGCGAGGAATAGGACTACGTTCTTCTGTTCCGCTGATTCCCTAGACATCATGGAGCCGAGCATTGACCCCGCGGTGTTCACCAAGAACCGCAAGCAGTTGCTCGAGCACCGGTTTGGGTAGGCATTGGTCGACGAGATGGTGTTGGAAGCTGACCAGCACAGCCTGCTGTCGGACGAGCACTTTTCACGGTGGACGGCACGTTGATCGAAGCGGCAGCCAGCCTCAAAAGCTTTAGGTGTAACGATGGCGACCCGCCGGCGACAATAGACGATGATCCAGGGAATCCATCAGTGGACTTCCTCCATAGGGAATATCGCCGCAATGACAACCACCAAAACAGCACAGTCCCTGAGGCCCGGCTGTTCAAAAAGGGAAAGGCAAGGAAGCCAGGTTGGCATTTTGGGCCCGGGCCCTGATGGAGAATCGCCATGGGATGTTGGCGGACTTCCAAGTGAGCTTGACCA